>NZ_JBNATX010000037.1:0-19236 GCF_049701115.1 Caldanaerobacter sp.
CGTCCTTTGTCATGTTTACTACCTGGCTTTGCTCCTCTATTGACTTCGTTGAATCTTCCACCGTCCTGTGGGTATTGTTTATCGTAGACTGTATCTCCCCTATCAGGCTTGCTATGTTCCTCGCCGCCTGAGAAGATTGCTCTGCCAGTTTCCTCACTTCATCCGCTACAACTGCAAATCCTCTTCCGGCTTCTCCTGCTCTTGCTGCCTCTATCGCCGCATTTAAAGACAGCAAATTGGTCTGGTCTGCTATGTTTGTTATTGTCTCCACTATCTTCTCTATCTCTGACGATTTTTCTAATAGATAATTTGTCGCCTCTTTTACGTTGTTGTTAGCCTCTATCGTATGCTTTGTCTTCTCTATCAGGTCTTTTATGGTGTCAAGCCCTTCACTGGATACCATGTTCACATTTCCTATCTCGTGATTTATCTCTTCTGCATTTTTAAGCGAGCTGTCTATAAGCTGCCCCAGCAAAACCGTGGCGCTTGCGCTCTCCTCTGCTTCCTTTGCCTGACTCGATGCCCCTTGAGCTATCTCTTCTATGGCTTTTGCTACATCCTGTGTAGCCTGTGCTGCTTGTTCTGAAGCAACCGCCAGATTCTCTGCAGAGTGGTTTACAGATTCTGATACGCTCTTTATGTCAAATATTAGCTTCTTTATGCCTTCCAGCATAGAATTAAAGCTCTTTGCAAGTATACCCACTTCATCTTTTGCTTTTACATCCGCTCTTACCGTTATATCCCCTTGAGAGGCTTTTTCCATTGCTGCTACAACCTTCTTTATCCCGGAGGCAATAGAACTGGAGAAAAGGTAAGCAATTATTAATCCTATTAGAAGTATTACTATGCTCACTGTTATTATGAAATCCCTTATTTTCGTCACATCTCCAGTTAATTCACTATTGTCCATTGTTACAACTGCTTTCCAGCCAAAACTGTCAAGGTCTCTTACGCTGGCAAATTTCAATACATTATTTGAAACATATTGAATTGTAGAATTTTTTGTAGCAAGCAATTTATTACCAAAATCGTATTTCTTTATGGAGGTAAAAAGCTTAGTAGAATCCGGGTGAGAAATTGTAATACCCTCTTTTGTAACCACATATATGTACCCTGTTTTCCCAAGTTTTACATCTGAAATATTCTTTGAAAGCTGTTCTAAGCTTATGTCAATCCCCAAAACACCTATCAATTTCCCGCTTGCATCTAAAATAGCTTTTGTCACAGTGATTTCAGGAACCTTGGTATTAAAGTCCTGGTATGGTTCTGTCCACACGATTTTCCCATTTGCATTTACCGCATCTTTATACCAGGGCCTCTCTGTTGGGTCATAATTTTCGAGTTTTTGAATTGGAAATAAAATCATCTTCTTAGTTGGGGTTGCAAAATATACATTCATAGCGTCAGGCATGGCTTTTTTGGCTTCCTCCAATTTCTTTAAAACTGCTTCATCTGAGGCTTGACTTCCATCGTAATTTATAATCGCATTAGATTCCGACAGCATCTGTATCATTGTTTCTGTGCTTTGTTTAAATGAATTTATGTACTTATTAAGTACTGCCAAAGCTGTTTGATTGGAATCGTTTATTTTTGATTTAAGCACAGACTCCGCTATGCTTGTAGAGAAATAACCTGATATCACAAGAGGTATAAGTATAAAAAGCACCATCAAAGTTAAAAGTCTTGTCCTAAGACTTTTCATTTATAAATCTCCCTCCCTATAGTGATATAAAGTACATTTGATCCCCCTTCGTTTCTTTTATGACTTCTTCTAAAGCTTCTACGACCTTGCAATTATATTTATAAGGCATGGTTTTTAACTCAACTATGGCTTCATGCATGCTCTTTAATCTATTCTGGTTGTAAGGTCTTTTAGTTGTCATGGCATCAAAAGAATCACAAACCCCAATTATCTGCGCACTTAAAGGAATAATACCCAACCCAAAGGGATACCCCGATCCATCAAGTCTCTCATGATGATATAAAACAGCAGGAATAAGATCTTCTAAAGCTGGCAGTAGCTTTAACATTTCTGCCCCGTAAGAGGGGTGTATCTTGACAAGCTCGTACTCAAGATCTGAGAGAGGTTGGGGCTTGTCCAAAACTGAAATAGGAATCAATATCTTGCCAATGTCATGAAGTAATCCCCCCTTGCAATTATAAAGCTGTTCCTCTTTAGGCAGCCCCATCTTTCGGGAAACAAAATAAGTAAGCCTCGCCACTCTTATGCTGTGAGCATATGTGGTGTAGTGATAATTTTTTAAACTCGTCATCAAATGCCTTATTAAAAAAATGTCGGTATACTGCTGCACTTTCACATTTTCCCTTCTTTTCGACATAATTTGACAAGAAAAATTATACCACACGTGGAGTTGTAAAGTCAATTTTTTAAATTTTTTCAAGTATTAAATTTTATGATCTGGAAATACTGTAAATTAGCTATCTTGACAAACTTATCAGAGAAGTTATATAATACGTTTGCAATTATTTTTTATATATTAAAATTTTTTTGTAATAAAAATTTTTGTGTAAAGGAGGTAGCTTATGCAAAAGGTTGTAAACGATGCAAAAAAACTCACTTTAATCCCTCTAATTCTTATGATCTTTACTTCTGTGTTTGGTTTCACCAACATTCCTCGTTCTTTCTACTTAATGGGATATAGCGCTATTCCATGGTACCTTCTTTCAGGATTGACTTTCTTTATACCCTATGCTTTTATGATGGCAGAGTACGGCTCTGCTTTTAAAGAAGAAAAGGGTGGAATCTATTCATGGATGGAAAAATCCATTGGTCCAAAATATGCCTTTATTGGCACTTTTATGTGGTATGCGTCCTATATTATATGGATGGTGAACGTGAGTTCTTCTATATGGATTCCTCTATCTAACGCCATATTCGGCAAAGACACCACTTCTACATGGAGCCTTTTTGGTCTCAAGGCAACACAAACATTAGGACTCCTCGGAGTAATATGGGTTATAACTGTGACATATGTTGCATCTCATGGACTAAAAAGTATATCAAAAGTTACATCAGTGGGAGGAACTGCTGTAGCCCTTTTAAACGTAGTATTACTCCTTGGAGGCATCTTTACATTAGCTTTGAATAAAGGGAAAATTGCGGAACCTATTTCATCCATCAGCTCTTTTGTAACATCGCCAAACCCTTCTTATCAAACCACGCTTGGAATGTTAGCTTTTTTAGTTTTTGCAATATTTGCTTATGGTGGTCTCGAAGTAGTAAGTGGTATTGTAGACCAAACTGAAAAACCTGAAAAGAATTTCTCAAAAGGAATTCTCCTTTCCGCTATTATCATCTCTATAGGTTACTCGTTAGGAATTTTTATGGTTGGAATTTTCACTAATTGGAAAGAAGTATTAGGAAATCAAAATGTAAATATGGCCAATGTAGCTTACGTAGTCATGTACAATCTTGGATATCAGCTGGGTAATGGTTTAGGCTTGAGTAAAACTGCTTCTATAACTCTGGGCTCCTGGTTTGCAAGATATGTAGGACTTTCCATGTTTTTGGCTTTGACAGGTGCTTTTTTCACTCTCACATACGCACCCCTAAAACAGATAATCGAGGGTACTCCTTCTAAGCTTTGGCCTGGAAAAATAGGTGAAATTGAGGACGGTATCCCAAAACGCGCAATGTGGATTCAGGGAAGTATAGCAGCATTAATGATAGTATTGGTATCTTTCGGTGGAGAAGCAGTAGCCAGGTTTTTCTCTAAGCTCATCCTAATGACTAACGTAGCTATGACATTGCCTTATGTCTTCTTGTCAGGAGCATTTTATTCTTTCAAGAAAAAGAGGACAATCAAAAAACCCTTTGAAATATTTAAATCAGAGTCTTCCGCTTTTGTAGCCACTTTAATAGTTACGGCTACAGTTGCATTTGCAAATTTCTTTACAATAATTCAACCTGCAATAGAAGGAGACTTAAGCTCTACTCTTTGGATGATAGCAGGACCTCTATTTTTCTCAATAGTAGCAATACTCATGTACAACCGGTACGAAAAGTTGGAACAATCTTCAGTAAAAGTTGTTACAAAAATAAAAACGGAACATAGATAAAATACCGAGAGAGCGTTTCCGCTCTCTAATTTTCTTATTAGTATTAAAAAGTTTTAATTTTATCGAAGATATGGTATAATAATTATGTACCTGTTATAGCCATTTAAAGGCTTAAAATTACTCCAATTTTAGACGCTGTTATACATGCTACGAATAGCTGTTATATAATATAGCTTACATTTTGTATACTGTACTATAGCAGGTACGATTTTCTTAAACTGGTATGTTTAATAAAAAACATGTTAAGGAGAGGAGTAACAAGATGGCTAGAGCAATGAAGTCCATGGATGGTAATACGGCTGCTGCCCATGTGGCTTATGCTTTCACGGAAGTAGCCGCAATCTATCCAATAACCCCTTCATCTCCAATGGCAGAACTCGTAGATGCCTGGAGTGCTCATGGAAGAAAAAACATTTTTGGACAAACGGTAAAAGTAATTGAAATGCAATCTGAAGCAGGGGCAGCAGGAGCTGTTCATGGTTCACTGGCAGCAGGAGCTTTAACCACTACTTTTACTGCTTCACAGGGTCTTCTTTTAATGATACCCAATATGTACAAAATCGCTGGTGAGCTCTTGCCCGGTGTATTTCACGTAAGTGCCCGCGCAGTAGCAGCACACGCCCTTTCTATTTTTGGCGACCATTCTGACGTAATGGCTTGCCGTCAAACAGGATTTGCATTGTTAGCATCGGGAAGCGTACAGGAGGTAATGGATTTAGGAGCCGTCGCCCATCTTTCTGCAATAAAGGGAAGAGTTCCATTTTTACATTTCTTTGATGGATTTAGAACTTCTCATGAAATACAAAAGATAGAAGTTTGGGACTATGAAGATTTAGCAAAGCTCGTGGATTACGACGCCTTAAAATCCTTTAGAGACAGAGCCCTAAGACCAGAAAAACCCGTTATTCGTGGCACAGCCCAGAACCCAGATATTTTCTTCCAGGGGAGAGAAGCTTCAAATAAATTCTACAACGCTTTGCCTGAAGTCGTAGAATACTATATGAATGAAATAAACAAATTGACAGGAAAAAATTATAAACTTTTCAATTACTATGGAGCACCTGACGCAGAAAGAATAATAGTAGCAATGGGTTCTGTTACAGAAACAATCGAGGAAACAATAGATCACTTGATGAAAAAGGGCGAAAAAGTAGGATTGGTAAAAGTTCATCTTTACAGACCTTTCTCAGTAAAGCACTTCCTTGAAGTAATACCAAAGACTGTAAAGAAAATCGCTGTACTCGACAGAACTAAAGAACCAGGTTCTCTAGGAGAACCTCTCTATGAAGATGTAAAAACTGCTTTCTATGAGAGTGAACTCAAACCCGTTATTGTAGGGGGACGCTATGGCCTCGGTTCGAAAGACACCACCCCTGCTCAGATCATAGCTGTGTACGAAAACCTAAAGCAAGAGGAACCTAAAAATCGCTTTACAATAGGAATAATAGACGATGTTACAAATACATCTCTACCCGTTGGTGAAGAAATAGACACCGCTCCAGAAGGAACTACCAGTTGCAAGTTCTGGGGATTTGGTTCAGATGGTACAGTAGGTGCCAACAAGAGTGCAATAAAAATAATAGGGGATAACACAGACCTTTATGTACAGGCATACTTCCAGTATGACAGCAGAAAATCTGGTGGTGTTACAATATCTCACTTGAGATTTGGTAAAAAGCCTATAAGGTCTACTTATCTGGTAAACACTGCAGATTTCATAGCATGCCATAAACAGTCCTATGTATACAGCTATGACATATTAAAAGGCTTGAAAGACGGCGGTACTTTCCTTTTAAACTGCAATTGGAAGCCAGAAGAGCTTGAAGAAAAACTGCCAGCCTCAATAAAGAGATATCTCGCAAAGCACAACATAAACTTCTACATCATAAATGCTGTTGACATAGCAAAAGAAATTGGCCTAGGCGGAAGAATCAACATGATAATGCAATCTGCTTTCTTCAAGCTTACAAACATAATACCAATAGAGGAAGCAGTAAAACATCTGAAAGAAGCAATAGTTGAAGAATACGGGCATAAAGGCGAAAAAATAGTTCAAATGAACTTTGAAGCTGTAGAAAGAGGTATAAATTCCCTCGTTAAAGTAGAAGTACCACCTCACTGGGCAGAAGCTCAAGACGAACCAAAAGAAGAAAAGCCAGTGCCTGAATTTATTAAAAATGTAGTTGAAGTGATGAATAGATTAGAGGGTGATAGCTTACCGGTAAGTGCTTTCTCAGGTAGAGAAGATGGAAGTTTCCCACCCGGAACAACGGCTTACGAAAAAAGAGGAATAGCAGTAGACGTACCAGAATGGTTGCCAGAAAATTGTATCCAATGTAACCAGTGCGCTTTTGTATGCCCACACGCAGTAATAAGGCCTTTCTTGCTGACAGAAGAAGAATTGAAAAAAGCTCCGGAAGGCTTTAAAGCTAAAAAAGCAATTGGAAAGGGCTTTGAAGGGCTGTACTATACTATACAGATTAGTGTACTCGACTGTACGGGTTGCGGCGTCTGCGTAAACGAATGTCCAGCAAAAGAAAAAGCACTGGTCATGAAACCATTAGAAACACAGATGCACGAAACAAAGAATTGGGATTATGCAATAAGCTTGCCTCCAAAACCAAATCCGATGAGCAAAGAAACAGTGAAAGGAAGTCAGTTCGAACAACCGCTGCTCGAATTTTCTGGAGCATGTGCCGGATGTGGAGAGACGCCTTACGTCAAACTTATAACACAGCTTTTTGGCGATAGAATGATGATAGCAAATGCCACAGGTTGTTCGTCAATATGGGGCGCAAGTGCACCTTCCATGCCTTACACAGTAAACCATGAAGGGAAGGGACCTGCTTGGGCAAATTCCCTGTTTGAAGATAATGCAGAATTCGGTCTAGGCATGGTACTGGCTGTTAAACAGCAGAGAACAAAATTAGCCGAAATAGTAAAAGAGCTATTAGAACAGAACATCACAACTGAGTTAAAAGAAGCGCTCACCTTCTGGCTTGACAACATGATGGACGGGGAAAAATCCAAAGAAGCTAGTAAGAAGTTGCTGCCAATACTTGAAAACTATAAAGCTGAAGATGAAAAAGTAAAGACATTAATAAACGAGATACTCGAGAGAAAAGACTATCTAGTTAAAAAGTCCCAGTGGATAATAGGTGGCGATGGTTGGGCATATGACATCGGATACGGCGGTTTAGACCATGTATTAGCAACAGGAGAAGATGTAAACATCTTGGTTCTTGATACAGAAGTCTATTCTAATACAGGTGGACAATCTTCAAAAGCAACACCACTAGGTGCAGTTGCACAGTTTGCTGCAGCAGGTAAGCCACTTATAAAGAAAGACTTAGGCAGAATGGCAATGACATACGGATATGTGTATGTAGCTCAAGTAGCAATGGGTGCAAGCCAGACTCAACTTATGAAAGCTCTAATAGAGGCAGAAAGATACCCTGGTCCATCTCTCATTATAGCTTACGCACCATGTATAGCTCACGGTATTGACATGAGTGAAAGCCAGATAGAACAAAAAAGAGCAGTAGAATCCGGTTACTGGATACTCTATAGATACAATCCGCTTCTCAAGAAAGAAGGAAAGAATCCTTTCATACTAGATTCTAAACCTCCAAAGCTCTCCTTCCAGGAATTCTTGAGGAGAGAAGTAAGATTCACCGCATTAGAAAGAACCTTCCCAGAAAGAGCAAAAGAACTCTTCGAAGAAGCGGAAAAAGCTGCAATGGAAAGATACAAAATCTACGAAAAGATGGCAAAAGATGAGTAAAGGAAGAGGGGTTATCCCCTCTTCTTTTATGATATAATCTTTCTTGTAGAATTAAAAATGGGGTGACTAATTCTTATGAACTTTATAGGTCAGGCTCTTAACTTCTACAAAGAAGAAATTGAAGCTTACATGCTTTATTCATATCTTTACCAAGTAGAGAAAAACCCTAAGACTAAAGAAAATTTTTTAAAGCTTGCAGAAATGGAAAAAAGTCATGCAAATTTCTGGGAAAAATTTTTAAAAGACAGGGGCACAAATATACCAGAACAAAAAAAGCATCCCATCAAATTATTTATATACAAAATCTTAAGAAAGCTACTCGGAGGTAAACTTTTCGTTACAATTTTAGAAATGAATGAAATTTCCACTACTGAGTATTATTTTAAATTCTTAAACGAAGCAGCTTTATCTGAAAAAGAAAGGGATATACTTTCAAAAATAATTGAAGAGGAGCTTGAGCACGAAAAATTATTTGAGCAAGAAAAAGATAACATCAGCATAGAAAATATCAGGGATTTCATAATGGGTATGAACGACGGCCTTGTAGAAATCTTGGGAACTGTCACAGGCCTTTCAGCAGTTTACCCTAAGAGTCCTATAACCGTTGGTACTGCAGGTCTTGTAGTTGGTGTTGCAGGAGCTCTTTCTATGGCAATTGGAGCGTACACCTCCGTTAGATCTCAAAGACAGGTAAATGAAGGATTGAAAAGAAAAATGGAGCTTCTTTTCAAAGTCTCAAAAGAAAGAGCAAAAGAAGAATTCCTAAATAAGCTGCAAGATTCCGGCATACCTGCAGAAGTCAGTGAAGAAATAGCTTATAAATTGTCGAATAACGAAGAAGCCATGACAAACCTGTTAACAGAAGAAGTAACAGAAAATGAAATAAAATCCGCCCTTTATACAGGTATAGCATACCTTTTGGGTCTTATTTTCCCTGTAATTCCATACTTTTTTATATCTTCTTCATCATTATTAGCTTTATCCTTCTCCGTATTATTCGCGGCTATAGCTCTTTCTATAGTAGGCATCGTAGTATCTGTAGCTTCGGAAAACTTGTCTATAAAAGCAAAAATCGTGGAAATGGTAGTAACAGGGCTTGGAGCAGCAGCACTTTCCTATCTTTTCGGAACTCTCGTTCAAAAAATATTTGGAATAACCGCCTAAACTCAGACATAAGGAACCGTCCCCTTTGTCCGTTTCTTTTAGAGAATTTTAAAAAGTGTTGATATAGTAGCAAATATCTTGTACAATGAATATAAGAAATGAATTTTTTGCTTCCCGAGGAGGGATATAAAAATGTCTAAATTTACTATTAAAAATTTTATCTTTGCAATTGCAGGGCTTGTTCTCCTCATAGTGGCTGTATTTTTCATAGTCAACTGGTTTGTAAATTCAAAAAATGGAACTATAACTGAAAACGCATGATTTCACAAATAAAAAGACCCCGCAATAAGCAGGGTCTTTTATCTTATTTTTCCAGTATTTTTATAAGCAGATTGACACTAGCCTCTACATCTCTTTTATCCACCATTTCCGAAACACTGTGAACATACCTCGTAGGAATAGAAATCACTCCCGATGGTATTCCACCTCTTGAAAGATGTATGGCTCCTGCATCAGTTCCACCAAATTCTAGTACTTCCAATTGATATGGAATACTGTTTTCTTTTGCTACTTCAATCATCATGTCTCGTACATGAGGGCTTACTATTATTGACCTGTCCATCACCTTTATTGCCGCACCTTTACCGAGAGCTACCGCCATCTTTTTTGCTTTAGGAGTATCTCCCGTTGCAGTTACATCAACAGCAATGGCAAAATCAGGATTTATATGGTAAGCAGCTGTAGTAGCCCCTCTTAAACCCACCTCTTCTTGCACTGTGAAAACAAAATACAGCTCATTTTCGGTCTTCACGTTTTTTAGTGCCTCAATAGCTACGTAACATCCTATCCTATCATCGAAAGCCTTAGAAACCAATCTATCACCAAGTTCTACAAACTCTCCTACGAAACTCCCACTTTCTCCTATTTTTACAAGTTCTTCTGCCTCTTTTTTATCTTTCGCGCCTATGTCTATATAAAGCTTCTCTAGTTTAAAGTCCTTTTTATCCTCCAAATGTTCTACTCCAATCACCCCTACTGTACCATTTTTAAATCTTACTCTTCTTCCTACAAGGTGCTCTACATAAACGCCACCTATCGTTGTGAACCTCAAGAAACCTTCCTCTTCAATATGCGTAACCATAATGCCTATTTCATCAGCATGAGCAGCTACCATTATCTTTTTGCCCTTTCCCTTTTTCACACATATCATGTTCCCCATCGCATCATGAGTAATCTCATCGCAAAAACCCTTGACTTCCTCTCTTATAATCTCAAAAACTTTATCTTCACTTCCTGAAGGCCCGTATGCCTGTGTTAATTTTTTTATAAGTTCCACATTTACACTCATCCTAATACCTCCTCAATATTTTTAATAACTAAGTCTACAAGCTTAACTGTATTTTCAAAATCACTTAGCTTAGCTACAGAGTTGAAAGAATGGATGTATCTGCAAGGCACCGAAATAGCTACTGTCTTTATTCCTCCTTTTGTAAGGTGTATTTTACCTGCATCATTCCCACCACTCGCTATTCTTCTGAACTGATAAGGTACATTATTCTCCTCTGCTACCCTGACAATCTTGTCAATAATCTTTCTGTCATACAAGGTAGTTCTGTCCATAAGTGAAATTGCAGGCCCTTTCCCTAACTCCGTAGAAACCAGATGAGGCTCTGAATCTACAACGTCTGCAGCAACCGTCCCTTCCACGACTATTGCAAAATCAGGATCTACATTGTAAGCTGCTACACCTGCACCTCTTAAACCAACCTCTTCCTGTACTGTAAAAGCTGCACAAACAGGATAATCATATGTATTTTTCAGAATTTCTATTAACACATTACAGCCTATTCTATCGTCCAAAGCTTTTGCCTTAACATAGCCATCCCCTAAAATCTCGAAATTTGATTCAAAGTAGACATAGTCACCAGGTGAAACGTACTTTAAAGCCTCTTCTTTAGATGTTGCTCCAATGTCTATATAGAGTTCATCGAAGTCAAGAGGTCTTTCCTGTTCTCCTTTTTTCTGAAGATGTATAGGTTTTGCACCTATTACCCCGTTTATCCTCTTCTCCCCTACCTTTACTGCTTTAGCTACCAGAATGCGGTTGTCAACTCCGCCCACAGGAGAAAAACTCAATGTCCCGTCTTCATTTACAGACTTCACCATTAAAGCAACTTCATCCATGTGAGCAGCCAGCATCACCTTTGGTTTTTCTTTTTTACCTCTTTTGCAGGCTATTAAATTTCCAATTCTATCTACATAAAGCTCATCCACATAAGGTTTAACTATCTCTTTTATCTTCTCTCTTACCTCTTTTTCATCTCCAGAAGCACCTAAAAGCTCTGTTAACTCCTTTAATAGCATAAATGTCCCTCCAATTCCTCAGGCAGATTGGCAATATAGTGAGCAAGCAATCTGCCGCTTTCTATTATGTCTTTCATATTGGCAGTTTCCACAGAAGTATGCATGTACTTCAAAGGTATTGACACAAGCCCTGTAGGAACTCCTTTTTTTGACACCTGGATTGCCCATGCATCAGTGCCCGAATGCCCAGGAAGCGGTTCTATCTGATAAGCTATATTGTATTTCTTCGCCATATCTACAAGCCCTTTATATACAGCAGGATGAATATTAGGTCCCTTCCCTATGGCAGGCCCTTTACCTATCTCTATATCGCGGCTAACCCCTCTCGCTTTTGCATGAGTCACATCAATCGCTATACCTATGTCAGGTTCAATATTGTAAGAAGAAGTCGTAGCCCCTCTTACCCCCACCTCTTCCTGAAGAGTAGCTACTGCATATACATCATGATAATGTTGCATCCTTTTCAGTTCATCAAGGCATACTGCCATCACAACAATCCCGGCTCTATCGTCTAAAGCCTTTCCAGAAACATAATCATTTAAAAGCTCTCTGAAGTCTCTTTTTATCGTTATAATGTCGCCAACTTTGACTAGTTCCTCTACTTCTTTTTTAGGAAGCCCCACATCCACATACATATCTTCAATCTTTATAGCTTTTTCCATATCCTCCGAAGACAAAAGATGTGGCGGTTTACTTCCTATAACTCCCAATAATTCCTTTTTGCCGTGAACTATAACTTCCTGTGAAGGAAGAGTCCTCTGATCAACTCCTCCTACTGTTGTAAATTTTATAAATCCCTTCTCATCAATATCTTTTACCATAAGGCCTATTTCATCTAAATGAGCGGCTAACATCACCTTGTACTTGCCTTTTGTGCCTTTCTTTTTAAAAATAAGATTGCCAAAATTGTCCTCTAAAACCTCATCAGAAATCTCCTCAAATTCTTTTTTTAAAAGGTCATAAATTCCTCTTTCATGTCCGGAAACTCCATGACTTTCGCTAAGCTTCTTTAATAGCTCCTTATAATCCATTTTCTACCCCTTCCCATCTAATTTTATTAAACAAGGTGGTAAAATTCCTCTTTTGCCTTCCCTGAGTTTATTATTTCTACATAAATCTCTAAAATCCTTCTGTAATTTTTCGTCTTCTGAAGATATTTTAAAAAATCAACTATACCCCTTGACAAAATACTTTTATACTGTTATATTATAATATAACAGTATAAAAGTTTGGGAGGTCATTTTATGAATCAAAATATAATCGAAACTATTGTATTTTTAGTGACTTTTATAGCTTTAGTAACCGGTTTTATTTTCCTATTCTCAAGCAAAACTTCAAACTTGCCCATGGTAAAAACTTTTAAAGAAAGTACCACTATAAGAGTAACCACATCAGTAGTTAGCATATTATTAGCTTGGATTTCTCCATGGATTTCTTTAAAAGTATTGCTTTTTATTGTGTCTTTCATATTACTAATAAGTATTTTCCCATTTAGAATAAAGAAATCATCTTCGATTATTGCAATAATCGTAATATTATTTGTAATTTTAAGTATATCTGCCCTGTTACTAGCTCCATTCCTTTTCATGACTAACTTAAGCATTATAAATGGTAATACCAAAAGTACTGATGGTACTGATGGCATAGAAATAAACTTGCCTGGTATTCACATAAAAGTCCCACAAAATTATTTATTTGAAGAAAAAACATCCACAAAAAATAATGATATAGAAATTAACATGCCTGCACTTCACATAAAAGTCCCGCAAGAAAGTTTTTTTGATAACAATATTTCAAAAGATAAGATATTACCTGACAGTACTGTAAATATAGAAAGTATAAGCACTATAAACATTAAAATACCATCCCAAGATGTAGAATTAGAACTTGTGGAAAATGACAATACCTTAGCATATCCATCACATCTGATTCAAAAAACAGAAAAAGACATAATGCATTTACAAGCCACTTTTTCCGGCAATAATACTTATGTAATACAAATTGGCACTCAAACATTAAAAAAGCTTAATATTGACTGCAATTCTTTAACAATAATAGGCAATGGGTCATTAAAAAACCTCAATATAAATTCTACTAAAACTAAAATAAATGCTAACATACAAATAGAAAACAATATTAATATAAATAGCACAGGTTTTGACTTAAATGGCAAATTAAAAGGCAAAAATTTAAATCTCAATACTACAGGGAGTAACATAAAAGGAGAATTAGATTTTGATAAAATTATATTAGACGCTACTGGTGTAAATATTGATATAAAATCAAAATTTAATAATTTTAATATAAATGCCACTTCTTTAAACGGAACACTTGAAATCTTAAATGCTCTCGATGAAACTGGTAAATTTTATATAGATACAACAGGAGGTTCTTTAAAAATTATAAACAAAAACAACGCTCCTATCGACATAAAAAATTCAGGCATTATAAATTTAATCAGAGAGTGATGATAAAAATGCTAAGAAAAGTTGATAAACACAGCGGTATACCTGCATATTTACAAATAGTAAACATGATAAAATCAGAAATTCTATTAGGTAACCTTCAAAAAGGCAGTCAACTCCCATCTATAAGAGATTTACAATTGATATTTGATGTAAATATAAACACTGTTATAAAAGCTTTAGAAAAATTAAAAAATGAGGGCTACATCGAAGCAGAACAGGGTATTGGATATTTTGTAAAAAAAGATATTGATATAAACAAAGAAGTAATAGATATAATAAAAGAATGTGTATTAAAACTCAAAAATAGTCGAATAGACTACTACACTGCTATGTTAATTTTTGAGGAGGCATGGAAAAATGAATGAATTTATATCCAAAATGGATGTATATATACAGAAAGAATTAAAAGAAAAAACATTGCGCATCGCACTTTTAACATTTTTACTCATTTTACCGGGAATAATGCTAAAAGCTCTTGTATTGCTCTTTTTATCCTCCAGTCTCATAGTATATGACATAAGACATCAAAAAGCAGAGCTTTTATATATTATGCCATTTTCAAGAAAGGAACTATTTATTTACAATATTATTTTCTTTACTTTTTTAGTTATAATCACATCTTCAATAACTGCTCTTTTCATTGGAGGTTCTTTCATAATCAAATTAAAAATTATCGCAGAGTCATTAATACTTTTATTCGCAATCTTTGGTCTGCAAATGATTTTCTCAGGTTTTGAATTAGATTCCTTGGCTTGGAGTTTTTTGGTAACATTTTTAGATGTTCTATTTGGATCAATTGGGAGTTCAAACATACAAAGTGCTATCTTTAACCCATACTCTCTAATTAGTTTTACACGTCAGGGAAATATGATTTTAGCTCTTATATTCTCACTAATACTCCTGTATTTAGGCTATTGGTCATACGTTATAAAAGGCGGTGAAAATTAATGTACGCACTAGAAATAAAAAATTTAAGCAAACAAATAGATGGAAAACAAATACTTTCAAGTGTCAGCTTTAAAGTACAGGAAGGCGAAATAATGGCACTTGTGGGTCCAAATGGTGCAGGGAAAACTACAACACTGAAATGCATAATGAACGCAGTAAAAAAGGATTCAGGTGAAATACTAATATTTGAAAAGCCTTTTCACCCTTCTTTAAAAAAAGACATAGCTTTCGTTACAGAGCATAGAAAAGTTTTTAATAATTTAATATTAGGAGATTATTATAAAATGTATAAAACTCTATATCCTCTGTGGGATGATACCTTTTTTAAAAATTTCCTTTCTAAATATGGCTTTAATCTAAATGAAGAAATGCAAAAATTCTCAAGAGGTCAAAAAACCTTTATATTAGCGATATTAGCTTTTTCAACAAATGCAAAACTCATAATACTGGATGAACCTACACAGCATCTTGACCCGGCAGTAAGGTTTGAACTTATAGAAATAACAAAGCAATACGTCAATGATAAAAAAGGAACTATACTTCTTTCTTCTCATGAAATATTTGAATTAGAAGAATATGCCACAAGCTTTGCCATAATAAAAGATGGAAAAATACTATATACAGATTCCATTGATGAAGCGAAACAAAAACACAGAATAGTTAGTCTTAATGAGAACATAAAGGGGGCAAAAGTAATCGCAGTAATGAATAACGAAGTTTTAGTACAAACTGAAGAAGATATAGGTGAATACCCTCGCTTAAACCAGATAATTGTAGGCTACCTAAAAAGCTAGACAGGGCTACATTCCTGCGCCTAGCTTTAGTTAAAAATACTAAATTTGATTCGTTCTTTATAATATTTTGGGAGTGAGAATAGTGAAAAAATCAATCAAGATTGTATTTATAATTTTTACAATAACCATCATTATATCACTTGCCTTATATTACACAATCATAAATAGTCCTGTTCAAGTAGTAACAAAAAATCCTGACATTGAAAAACCTTTGACAATAGAGCAAAAGCTGAAAGACTTTGAATATATGTATAATATCTTAAAAGACAATTTCCCATTTTTTGAAGTAAAGAAAAGGGTTCTTGGATATGACTGGCTCTCACGCAAAAGTGAATTTGAGGAATGGATAAAAGAAACGAAAAATGATAAGGAATTTTATGACACAATGCGTAGAATCCTCAATTTGTTACAAAATGGCCATACCCATATACTAAGTCCGAAAACTTATAAAGATTTTTGCGAAGTGTATAATACTGTTTCTTGTATCTCTGGTTATGGGCCATGGCAACAGGTATTAAATAACAAAAATGTTGTTGAAAAATATAAATATTGGAGCAATATAATTAACGAAGACAAACGTTATATTGTTCCTATTTATTTTAAATATATAGAAGGAAAATATGTTGCCGACTACGCTATACGTGAAAAAGATCTGGAAGACTATGGTATAGAAAGAGGAAGCATATTACAAAAAATCAATGATTTAACTACAAAAGAATATATAGAATCTCTCAAAGATAAAGAATTCTTAAAATACGATTTTAAGCGGAATGAATTCAAGATGAATCAATTATTAATTTCTACTCCAGATATACAAGTCGTGAAACTAACTTTCCTCACTCCAGAAGGAAAAATTGTAGAAAGAGATATAAAAAGTGTTGTAATGTACACAAACTCTCCCAGAAATATTAAAGACATGAAGAATTTTACGACTGCAATAATTAAAAAAGATAAAATAGCTTATATAAAAATTTACAAATTTGCTTTTGACTATAAAAAAGAGCAAGAAGCAATATATGAATTTTTAAACCAAGTAAAAAATTACCCTTATCTAATAATCGATGTGCGCGGCAATCCTGGTGGTAATGATATGTATTGGATGCAAAACATAGTAGCACCTCTTATAGATAAGCCCTTAAAAACCAATTACTACATAGTAGTAAGAAATGGAGAATATATTAAGCCATTTATTAAAGCAAAGTTTGGCCGTTTCTTATTAAGTTTTAAATCTACAAAAGAACTCCCTACAAATTTAAACTTTCCAAAAGAACTAAAAGAAGATTTTGGCAAATTCGTCTGTTTTCCTAAATCTATATCTCCCAAAAACCCTGTTGGATTTAAAGGAAAAATATTTCTCCTTGTAGACGAATATGTATATTCCTCATCAGAAAGTTTTGCCTCTTTTGCAAAAGCGACAAAATGGGCAACACTTGTCGGAACTGCCACCGGTGGAGATGGCATAGGTGTAGACCCCACAATATGCGCTTTACCCAATAGCGGCCTTATTTTTAGATTTCCTTTTGATATGGGGATAAATCCTGATGGCACGATAAATGAGGAGATGCATACACAACCTGATATATATGTAGAAGAAACTTATAAGGATTTTATTAATACAAATGAGTTGAGTCTTGGGGGATCATTTTACAGTAATGATGTAGTTATCAAAAAAGTTCTTAAAATGATAAATGAATTATAAAAAGACAATTTTTATGCAAAAGGACCCCCTCTTGTAGACAAAGGAGACGGTTCCTTTTGTCTGATTTTTAAACACATAAAAAATATTAGCGGTTTGCTTTGGAAACTTTCCCGTAAAGTAAACCGCTTTTTGATAATTTAACCTTTTAAGGCTTTATTATTCTCCCAATTTCCACAATTCCTCTAAATATTCGATATTTACCTTCCCATTTAATATCTCATACATATTATGGCTAACATATAAAAACAATCGTTTATCTGTTATATCAGGAAATATTTCTAAAACATAAGGATAATCCTTTGAAATACCTATAACTAAGTCATAAATTTTGTAGTCTTTTTCACCTTCAAAATGGATTGCATATCCATTTGCCCAGTAATTGTAGTTTGGATAATTACTTTTATTACTTTCCTTTAAATCAAAATTTTTAAAATAGAGGAGTATTTCTTTCATCTTATCAGGATTTTTTATCCTTTTTGTTTTAAAATCAGCATCTTGGTATTTTATTATCATAACTTTATTGAAAGATATCCCCGAATAATGCGAAAGAATTAGATTATTAAAAGTTCCATTTCGAGGGTAAAAAGCATATACCAACAAAAATACCAAAAAGAGTAATAGTATTAGAAAAAATTTTTTCATTCTCCTCTCCTGCCTTTACAAAATCGATCTACTCTGGAACACTTAAACATATTGTTGTGTGACTTTACTCCGGCATTCAGCAAAAAATAAAGTTAAAATTGGCAGCCAAGAACTATCCAATGCATCCGTTAAAATTATTAAAACTTCTTTTCCCACTTATAACCACCATCTTTAGTGAAAAATATATTTGTCCCTTTTGATGTTAAAGCTAAAGCCCATCCTGTTTTATTATCTATAAATTGAATTTGAAACGTACCTTGAGGAACATTAATCTTTTTCCATGTATGACCTCCATTATTTGTTTTAAGTAATTGATTTTCAAATAAAACATACCAGTTTTCTTTATCTAATACATAAATTTCTCTAGGGGAACTACTATATATTAAGGAAGCCTTTTCTTCCCAACTGTTTCCATTATCTTTGCTCACTAAAAACAATATCGAAAAATTCTTTTTCACATGATCAAATCCAGATATTGGCCAAATTATTTCACCATCAACAAATTTAAGAGAATATACGGAGATATGTTTATCACTCAATTTTGAAAACAAAGGAATATTTTTCTTATACCATGTATATCCTCCATCACTTGTCATATATAAACTAGACTTCCCTAGGTCCCTCCTTTCTATAGCAACAAAACCGGTCTTTGCATCCGGCAAAAAAATGAAACTCTTTTTATCTCCCTCATAAGGAAGCAAATTAGAAGATGCCAAAGTATTATTAGGCAACTCCCCCTTGTGAATTAGTGTCCATTTATTGTTTATTAATCTATACACATCTACAGGTACATTTCCAGATGCGTTACCATCCTCCTTAAGGAACCAGCCTTGATATGTACCATTAGAATTCAGAAAAAACAACTTGCCCATAGCAAAAGGCACTTTATCATCATACCAGTTTTTACCTCTATTTTCTGTCCAGTAAAGCATCCCATTAGGATAAAGGATTTTGTTAGAATAAAGTATCCAAGCATGATTAGAATCCATAAAAAACCAACTACGAATATCACCTATATAAGAAACTGACTTAGTAATCCATGTACTACCTCCGTCAATCGTAATAAATGCTTTATTTTCTCCCATATCTTCCGCAATAGCCCATCCATTATTTTTATCCATCATTTGGAAATATTGAAAATTAGGAAGTAGTTTGTGATATGTATTACTCTCATTAACCTCTCTTTTAGTCTGACATCCGCTAAAAAATAAAGTTAAAATTAACAAGATTACAAAAGCTTTCTTCATTTCTCACCAAAACCTCCCATAAATTCTTCTACCAACCATTATATCATTATTTCCTATATCTGATATTACAAATTGGTTACAAATTATTAAATTTTTATTAATTTAT
>NZ_JBNATX010000038.1:0-17491 GCF_049701115.1 Caldanaerobacter sp.
CAACAAGTCGCATTTACACACAAAATGCCACTTTTTAAACTTTGTCAACAGTCTGTAAGGTGCGTTTTTGCACCTTTTTTTGATTTAACAGATTTTTATCGTTGATATGCTAAAGAAGATGGTTTATCATTATATCAAGGGACAATTGTGAGGGAAGGAAGTAAATCCATGAAAACGTTAAAGGAAAGATTGTTTGTACTACTTGATAAAATAATAATAATATCGATCATTGCTATTTCTATTTCAGGCTTTTTGCTTTATAGATTTCAGACTGCTCAAAAACCTATATTTGCCAAAGTACCCGAGTACCATTTCTATATGGTAGGTCAAAACTCGGTAGACCCTTTCTGGAAGGAAATAAAAATAGGGGCAATGGATGCGGCCAAATATTACAATGTTGCCCTTGAGTTTAATGCTCCTAAATTCAATAATATACAAGAAGAGCTTAAGTACTTGGAGATTGCTATATTTTCAAAAGTTGATGGAATAATTACCCATGTCGCTAACAATGAAGAGTTTGTAAATTTAATCGAAGAAGCCTATAAGGAAGGTATTCCCGTCATTACGGTGGAGAATGATGCAAAGGACAGCAAAAGACAGGCTTTTATAGGTACTAATAGTTTCCATCTAGGGGAAGAAGCTGCAAGGTTGATGGCAAAGGCTACAAAAGGGAAGGCTAACATAGCTATAATTGTCAGCAATGATTATCAGCTGGATAGTGTTAATCAAAACCTTAAGATTAACGGCTTTCTGGATGCAATAAAGAACTATCCTGATATGAAAGTAGTAAAAGTTTATACATCAAAGCTTGGAACTTTAAGCGCAGAGGAGATTACCCAATCCATCATAAGCGGGCGCGATAAAATAAATGCAATATACGTAACGGATTCTGTTGATACGATAGGTACGGCCCAAGTAATTGTGGATTTTAATAAGGTTGGAGATATCACTGTAGTGGGATATGGGGATGCTCCGGATATTCTAAGGTATATCGAGAAAGGTGTCATATATGGGACAGTGATGAGCGATCCCTACAAGATAGGATATGAAAGCGTAAGGGCAATGGTGGAACTTAAGAAAAAAAACATTGTATCTACATTTGTGGACATTGGAGTCAATGTCATCACAAGGGAAAATATTAATGAGTATCTGAAGAAAATTCAATCATTGGATTGAGAAGGTGCAGAAAATGCTCAGGGAATTGTGGAAAACAGAAGGAATTCGCAAAAAGCTCATAATATACTACCTTATTGTGACTTTCTTGATGGGTTTAACAAGCTTTTATTCTTACTACAATGCAAAAGTAGCCATAGAAAAACTTAAATCTATTTTTGTGGATTATGTGTATTTGAATAATCTAAATTCGGATGTAAACATGCTAGAAACAGAGGTGGAAAGGTATCTTGCTACCAAATCCTCCGATGCACTTTTGAATTACTACTCTCTTTACAACAAATTAGAAAATAAAGCCTCTGAAATACTGAGTCAGAATTATTATGATGCCGATGGTCTTATGCTGAAAGACATAGCCAATATGATAAACAAATTGCTTGAGGAAGCGGATGCGGCTGTAAATGCCAAGAGGGGAAGGATTACAAGCGAATATATAGACCACTTTACAAAGTCCATAAAAATAAGCGATTATATAAAGTTTTACATTACAAACCTTTTAAACAATAAATTGCAAGAGGGGTCAGCTAAATATGCTTCTATTACAAAGAATATGGAATATTTGAGCTATTTAAACGCATTTTTAATTTCGGTTTCTATAGGATTTAGCGTATTTCTAGCTTTTTTATTCACTTACAAAATCACAAAGCCTATTATTGACCTTTCTCATCTTGCTGTCAGGGTATCAAAAGGTGATTTTGAGGTAAGACCTGTTGAACTTAAGACAAACGATGAGATAAAAGTACTTTCTGAAGCGTTTAACAAAATGATACTTAGTATAAAAAGTTATATAGGAGAGATAAGGAAACAGGCTGAGATGGAGAGAAAATTAAAAGAACAGGAGATGCAAAATCTCAAAATGAAAAATATTCTAAAAGAAGCTGAGTTAAAAGCTCTTCAATCCCAGATAAATCCCCATTTCCTTTTTAATACTTTAAATGCTGCTGCTCAGCTTGCCATGATGGAAGGTGCAGAGAAATCAGCTGAATTCATAGAAAACGTGGCAAATCTTTTTAGGTATAATTTGAAAAAATTGGATTCTGCTGTATCTTTAAAAGATGAAATAGAAAATGTGAAGCGGTATATTTATATTCTAAAAACTCGTTTTGGAAATAAAGTAGATTTTCAACTGGAAGTAGAAGAGGATATTTTAGATTTGGAAATGCCGGGTATGATACTGCAACCTGTAGTGGAAAATGCCTTTATACACGGATTAGAAGATATAGAAAAAGATGGTATAATTATTCTGAAAGCTTACAGAAAAAATGGCAGGGTCTTGGTGGACATTTTGGACAACGGGGCAGGAATGGAGGAGAAAAGAATAAAAGAGATTTTATCTCTGGAAAGCTCTGATGTGGACAAAAAGCATGTTACAGGAATTGGAATGCGCAATATTATACAGAGGTTACTTGTTTTTTACGAACTTTCTCGAGTGGAGGATGTAATAGAGATAGAAAGCGAGATTGGCAAGGGTACGAGAGTGACTTTAAAAATTCCTTATAAAAAGGGTGAAGATAGTTATGGTGAGGCTGTTAATAGCTGACGATGAACAGATAGTATTAGACTCTATAGAATTTATAATACAGAAAAATAATGTTCAAGCTGAAATTGTAGGCAAAGCGAAATCCGGCAGAGAAGCCATAGAAAAAGTGGATTTACTGAAGCCAGATCTTGTTTTTATGGATATAAGGATGCCGGGAATCGATGGAATAGAGGCTATAAGGCAGATTAAAGAAAGGCACAGAGATATAATATTCGTTATTATAACAGCTTATGAATATTTTGATTACGCTAAAGAAGCAATTAATCTTGGCGTTATTGACTATCTCTTAAAACCGCTCAATAAGAACAAAGTGATAGAAGTAATTGAAAAAGCGGCAATGGTCATAGAAGAGAGGAGAAAAGCTATTTTAAAGGAGATAGAGCTCAGGGAAAAAATCAATAAAATCATACCTTATTTGGAGGAACAATTTTTGTATACAGTTTTGTTTGGAGGGTACTCATTGGATAATCTAGGCTTTTATGAGGAGATTTTTGGTATGAACCTCAAAAGAGGTTACATCATGATTTTTCTCATCAGTTCTTCTTTAAAAAATGAAAAAGATAATATAGAACTTAACTTAAAAAGGCAGAAGTTATACGAGCATTTGAGGACTTTTTTAAAAGGATGTATATTAGGGCCACTTTTTATGGACAAAGTCTGTGCCTATTTTCCTGCTGATGGTAGGTCCTCATTTGAGTTGAAGAATTTCTCATTGAAAATAGCTGATAAAGTTTTAGAAAGTTTAGATGAAAGAGAAAGGGAAAGTTTGAGAATAGGCGTGGGGAGAGAATATTCCTTTAATAACATAGTGAAATCCTACTATGAGGCAGAAATGGCTTTGAAACTTTCACCACAGGAAGTTGTCGTGCACTTTGATGATGTGATGAGAATTTCTGCGGTTTCAACTTTTCCCTATCCTTTGGACAAGGAAAAACTCTTCATTGAAAAACTTGTAGAGGGGGACCTGGCGAGAGCGCTTGAGATTTTCGGAGAGATTTATGAATGGATGATTATGGAGTATGGTAATGATGTAGAAAAAATAAAATCCAAACTGATAGAACTTGTGGGGATAATAAAAAGAAGTTTTTATTACTATCTTGAAGAAGGGTTCTTCCAAGAAGAGGTGGAATATATAGAAGAGATTTTGAAGATAGGGGACGTGAGAGAACTCAAAGTCTTTTTTATGAAAATGTTGAGGGAAATGGTTGAAAATATAGACACCATCAATAGAAAGAAATGGGATGGTATTACATTAAAGATAATAAATTTCCTTGAAGAAAATTTTGACAAAGACATAAGTTTAGAAGATGTTGCTAGAGAGGTGAACATGAGTTATCACTATTTTAGTAAGTTTTTTAAAGAGCGTGTGGGAGAAAATTTTATTGATTACCTTACAAATCTGAGGATAAAAAAGGCGATGGAACTCCTTAAAAATTCGGGGTTGAGCATAAAAGAAGTGAGCTATAAGGTGGGATACAGCGATCCCAATTATTTTAGCAAGATTTTTAAGAAAGTTACAGGAATAACGCCCACTGACTTTAGGGAAGGGGTGTAGAAATTGAAAGCAAGAGAGATATTGAAGCTTTTAGTAGCACTTGTTCTGGTTGTTATAGCCGTGTTTCTTGGTTTTTTGACTGTGAAGCAGGTGGTAGCCTATCACAGCGGAAAGAATTTGTATAAAGAAGAGGGAAAAAATAAAAAGATAAAGATAGGTTTTTCGCTGGGGACGTTGAAAGAGGAAAGATGGGTAAAAGATAGAGACATAGTAATGGCAAAATTAAAGGAACTTGGAGCAGAGGTATTGGTTCAAAACGCCAATAATGACGACGAAGATCAGTTAAAACAGGTTAAGTACCTTCTGGATCAAAAGATTGATGTTTTAATAATAGTACCAAACGACTTAGAAAAAGCCTCTTATGCTGTATCTTTGGCTCAAAAAGAAGGGGTAAAGATTATATCCTATGACAGACTTGTAACAAGGTCTAATGTAGACCTTTATATTTCCTTTGATAACGTAAAAGTGGGTAAATTTATGGCAGAGTACTTGATAAAGAGAGTTCCTAGGGGCAATTACCTCATTGTAAATGGAGCTACTACCGATAATAATACCAAGATGATAAAAGAAGGTTATGACAGCGTATTAAAACCTTTTATAGATAGGGGAGACATAAAAATTGTGAAAGAAGACTGGGCGCCAAACTGGATGTCAGAGTATGCCTTTAATGTGACAGACGAAGTGCTACAAAAGGGGATAAAAGTAGATGCTATTATAGCAGGGGATGATGCGCTGGCAGGTGGCATTATAGAAGCTTTGGCTTTACACAGACTGGCAGGAAAAATTCCGGTTGTGGGTCAGGATGCAGATCTTGCGGCTTGTCAGAGAATAGTTGAAGGAACACAAGCTATGACTGTGTATAAGCCTATTGATAAACTTGCAGAGGCTACAGCTAGAATGGCTATCAAGCTTGCCAGAGGAGAGAAATTGGATTTAAAAAATACCATATATGACGGCAAGTATTACGTACCTTACTATGTCATAGAGCCTATTCCTGTTGACAGGTCAAACATCGATGATACAGTGATAAAGGATGGATTTCATACTAGGGATCAGGTTTACAGAAATACAGGTTCTTTAAGATGAAGGGTTTATACCCTGTATTTTTTTTGTCTTAAAAAATTACAGCTAAGAGAAAAGTGAAAGAGCAAGAAAAATAAAAAAGTAAAGGATAACAAAAAAACTTTCAGAGGTGATTTTTGAGGTGAAGTAGAATTTATATTATGCAAATTTAAAATTAAGGAGAGGGTGAAAAATGTACAACAGAGGTAAACTTTTACTTGTTTTAACTGCTTTATTATTAGTTGTAACTGCTTTTTTAGGAGGGTGTTCTTCTTCAAAACAATCCGCGACCAGTTCAGGTTCTTCAGGTAAACAGTTAGCTATTGGAATAGTTTTGCCTACAAAAGATGAGCCAAGATGGATACAAGATGAGACTAGATTTCAGGATGCTTTAAAAGACACTCCTTATGCTGCAGAGATACTTTTCAGCCAAGGGGACCCTGCAAAAGAGAAAGCCAATGTAGAAACACTTTTGAGCAAAGGTATTAAAGTTTTGATTTTATGTCCTCATGATGCTAATGCTGCTGCAGCATCCGCAGAGGCAGCTAAAAAGGCTGGAGTAAAGGTGATTTCTTATGACCGCTTGATACTTAATACGGATGCGGTAGACTATTATGTAACTTTTGACAGCGTACAAGTGGGGCAGAAACAGGGACAGTACCTTGTAGACCATGCTACTGGGAAAGGTAATCCCCTTTACCTTTATGCAGGAGCTTTGTCTGACAATAATTCCTTTTTATTCTTCCAAGGTGCATGGGAAGTTTTGCAGCCCAAGATTGCTGATGGCACTTTTGTGATCGCAAATTCTGATAAGGCAAATGCTTTAAAAGACAAAAAGGATTTAAGTCGTCAAGAAATGGCAGATATAATAGGACAGATTACCACGAACTGGGATTTTAATACGGCTAAGAACCTGGCTCAGGCTAATTTAGCAAAAGCACCTAAAGATCTCAAAGGAAATGTATTTATCCTTGCTCCAAATGATGGAACTGCTAGGTCTATAGCAGATACTTTTGCAGCAGACCCTGATATCAAGAGCTATGTGATTACAGGACAGGATGCAGAGAAACCTTCTATCCAGTATATTATCGATGGCAAACAGTCTATGACTGTTTTCAAGGATGTGAGAATACTGGTTAAAGACGCTATAAATGTGGCTCTCACTTACCTCAAAGGCGGTACACCTGAGTCTACGAAGACTTATAACAATGGAGTAAAGGATGTTCCATCCAAGCCCTCACCTGTCCAGGTTGTGGATAAGAACAATGTAAAGCAGGTTCTCATAGACTCTGGTTACTATAAAGAAAGCGACTTTAAGTGGCCTAAATAATTGAGGAGGTGTAAAAATGGGTGCCCCGCTTATAGAACTGGTAAATGTGAGCAAAAGCTTTTCTGGTGTACAGGTGCTGTTTGACGTAAACTTCAAGGTATATCCAAATGAAATTCACTGTTTAGTAGGAGAAAACGGTGCAGGAAAGAGCACTTTAATGAAGATTTTAAGCGGGGTCTACCCCTATGGTGAGTATGAAGGAGAAATCCTCCTTGAGGGTAACCCTGTGAGATTTTACAGCATAAAAGACAGTGAAAAAGCGGGTATTTCTATAATTCATCAGGAATTGTCTCTTGTTCCAGAGATGACGGTGTATGAAAATATATTTTTGGGCAACGAAATAAGAAAAGGAGCAGTTGTCGATGTAATAGAAGAAATTTCGCTTACTAAGGAATTGCTTAAAAAAGTCAAAGGAGAGGGAATTAACCCCACGGCAAAAGCTAAAGATTTGAGTGTCAGCATGCAGCAGTTAGTGGAAATAGCCAAAGCTCTTTCTAAAAAGCCAAAGGTGCTCATTCTGGACGAACCAACTTCAGCTTTGAGTGAAACAGAAAGTGAAAACTTATTAGAATTGCTGAAAGAGCTAAAAGATCAGGGTGTTACTATAATACTCATAAGCCACAGGCTAAAAGAAGTTCTAAAGGTGGCAGATTCTATAACAGTGTTAAGAGATGGAAGAACTGTGGCGTACTTTGACTGTAAAAGAGAAGAAGTCGATGAGCAAAAAATAATAAAGCACATGGTGGGGAGAGAGATTACCAATCTCTATCCCCCTCCTCTCTCTAAACCTACTGATGAAGTAGTGCTGGAGGTTAAAAACCTAAGCGCCATTGATCCCAGGACAGGGAGATATATTGTGAAAGATGTAAATCTAAAGGTGAGAAAGGGAGAAATAGTAGGGCTTTTTGGTTTGGTAGGGGCCGGTCGAACGGAATTGGGACTAAGTCTTTTTGGCAATCCTTATAGATACTTTGTGCAGGGAGATATATTTTTAAAAGGAGAAAGGGTGCATTTTAAAAAACCGGCCGATGCCATAAAGCATAAACTTTTATACCTTACTGAGGACAGAAAGCAAAAAGGGTTAATTCTCATAAATACAGTTAAAGAAAACATAACTCTATCAAATTTAAAGGCTTTGACAAGAGGGACTGTTATAGATGACCTTGAAGAAATAGCTGTGGCTCAGGAGTTTCAGAAAAAATTAGGAATAAAAGCCAGACATGTAGAGGTAAAAGTATCAACGCTAAGTGGAGGAAACCAGCAAAAGGTATTGGTAGCCAAAGGCCTTTTTGCTGAACCTGAAGTCATAATATTAGATGAACCTACTAGAGGAGTAGACGTTGGGGCTAAGTACGAGATATACACATTAATAAGACAGCTTGCAAAAGAAGGAAAGGCTATTTTACTCATTTCATCTGAGCTGCCAGAGATACTGGGATTAAGCGACAGGATATACGTGATGAGCAAGGGCAGAATAACAGGGGAGCTCAAAGGAGACGAAGCAGACCAAGAAAAAGTAATGGCCTACGCAGTTATCTAGAGGGAGGTTTAACAGAATGAAGTCTTTTTATGAACATTTAAAGGATTTTTTAAGAGAAAATGTGAGAGATTATGCAATGTTCATAGCCCTATTGGCCATAATGTTAGTTTTTGCAATTCTCTCTGGTGGCGATTTCTTACTTCCCGTTAATATAAGCAATTTGGTAGACCAGACAGGTTATATAGCCGTGTTATCGATTGGTGAAACTTTAATAATAGTTATTCGTCATATAGACCTTTCAGTAGGATTTTTATCAGGGTTTTTAGGAGCGATTGCAGCTATTCTGATGCAATTTCATCATTTTTCGGCTTTTACTGCTATATTGATAGTGCTTATATTGGGAACTTTAGCAGGGCTTTTAAATGGTTCTATGGTTGCTTACTTGAGGATTCCAGCTTTTGTGGCAACTCTGGCAGGATGGCTGGCTTATAGAGGAGCACTTCTTCTTGCTACAAAAGGGCCTGGCACCATAATAATAACTAATAAAACCTTTAATGCTATAGGAAATGACTTTATACCTGATATACCCTTTTTGCAAAATTTCATGCCGGGTTTCCATAAGCTTACCATTTTAATAGGGATAATAGGGGTAGTGTTCATCGTATATTTTTCATTGAAAAACAGAAATGAACAAGCAAGAAGAGGATTTGATGTAATTCCATGGGATATGTTTTTGATAAAAATGGTATTTATAAGCGGGCTTCTCTTGTATCTGACCTTTACTTTGGCTCGTTATAGAGGAATTTCCTGGACTTTTGTGATAGTTTTGATTGTGACAGCTGTATATAGTTTTATAACAAATAGGACGGTTCTGGGAAGGCACATATACGCAGTGGGAGGGAATCCTGAAGCCGCTGCATTAAGCGGTATAGATGTTAACAAGATAACTCTCATAGTGTTTGCATCTATGGGATTTTTATCAGGACTTTCAGGAGTCCTTTTTGCATCGAGGTTGCAGTCGGCGACTACCACTGCAGGAACCTTGTTTGAGCTCTATGCTATTGCTGGTGCCTTCATAGGAGGAGTATCAGCAAGCGGCGGTGTTGGAAAAGTTGTGAATTCTCTCATTGGAGCTTTTGTCATGACGACGCTTACGAACGGAATGAACCTCTTGGGAGTAGATATTTCACTTCAGTATATAATCTTAGGGCTTGTGTTGGCGGCAGCTGTTATATTCGATGTGGCTACAAGAAGCAGAGGAAAATAAAAGGCGGGGTGATACCCCGCTTTTTTATTCCCCCAGCTCTCGATGGTCCTCCTCTATTTTGTCCATCTTATGACAGGATTTCTTGCTGCCAACACTTCATCTAGTCTTCTCACAGGTGTATTGTGAGGAGCTTCTTTCAAAAGTTCTGGAGTTTCTTTTGCTTCTTGTGCTATTTTTATGAGGGCTTCCGCAAAAGCATCTAGCGTTTCTTTGCTTTCTGTTTCTGTAGGTTCTATCATTAAAGCTTCTTCGACGATGAGAGGGAAGTAGATAGTTGGAGGATGGAAACCATAGTCTATGAGCCTCTTTGCTACATCTAGGGTTCTTACATCACCAGATTTTTCAGCAAGTCCTGCCAATACAAATTCATGCATATAAGTCTTGTCTACTGCTACTTTGTAATGTCCTTTTAGCTTTTCTTTTAAGTAATTGGCGTTTAATACTGCTAGTTCGCTTGCCTTCTTTAATCCCTCAGCTCCCATAGTGAGAATGTAAGAGTAAGCCTTTATTAGCACATTGAAGTTTCCATAAAAACTTCTAACCTTGCCTATAGAAAGAGGCTTGTCATAGTCGAGATAATATTTTCCATCTTTTTCTTCCACTGTCGGTACAGGCAGGAAATCAGCCAGCTCTTTTTTAACTCCTACAGGACCTG
This sequence comes from Caldanaerobacter sp., assembly GCF_049701115.1. NCBI lineage: Bacteria > Bacillati > Bacillota > Clostridia > Thermoanaerobacterales > Thermoanaerobacteraceae > Caldanaerobacter > Caldanaerobacter sp. The sequence goes on from NZ_JBNATX010000038.1 coordinate 10,063, forward strand.
AACCGGGTCCTCCTCCACCATGAGGAGTTGAGAAGGTCTTATGAAGATTTAGATGTACTACGTCAAAGCCCATGTCTCCCGGGCGACTTATACCCATTATGGCATTTAAGTTGGCTCCATCGTAATAAAGCAGTCCGCCCGCTTCATGAACAAGTTTTGCTATTTCTACTATGTTTTCCTCGAACAAACCGAGCGTACTAGGGTTTGTAAGCATGAGACCTGCTACTTCTTCATTCAAGACGGCTTTTAAGGCTTCAATATCAATTGCTCCATCCTTAGTAGATTTGATTTCAATTACATCAAAACCAGCAACTGCTGCGCTAGCTGGATTTGTACCGTGGGCAGAATCAGGCACTATTATCTTTTTGCGCTTTTTGTCGTTTCTGTGTTCATGATAGGCTTTGATTATCATCAAACCAGTGAGTTCGCCATGGGCTCCTGCTGCAGGATGTAGAGAGAACTTATCCATGCCTGTGATTTCGCAAAGAGCCTTTTCTAGCTCGTACATGAGCTTTAATGCGCCTTGCACCGTATCTTCTGGCTGATACGGGTGAAGTTCTGTAAAGCCGGGAAGAGAAGCCATGTCTTCATTGATCTTAGGATTGTATTTCATGGTACAGGAGCCTAATGGGTAAAATCCGATATCCACTCCATAGTTTTTTTGAGATAACAGAGTGTAATGCCTTATTACGTCCACTTCGCTCACTTCGGGTAGATTCACTTCTTTTTCTCTGAGCATTTCCTTAGGTACTATATCTTCTAAAGGCTTTTCTTCCACATCAAGGGGTGGAAGACTATAAGCCTTTTTGCCTTCTTTTGAAAGTTCAAATATGAGGCTGTTGTACTCTTTTAACATTCTACATCACCTCCAGGAGAGATTTTAACCTATCAATTTCTTCTTTTGTTCTCTTTTCAGTAAATGCAAGCAGCATTACATTTTTATATTTTTCGTAATCTCTCTGGAGGTCGTAACCGCCCAGTATGCCTTCATTCAAAAGCTTTTTGTTTATTTCGGCTACATCTTTGTCTGTTTTTAAAGCAAATTCCATGAAGAAAGGTTTATTAAAAGCTGGTTTATACTTGCCTGATTGAGTGAGTACTGCATAAGCGTAATGGGCTTTTTGCAAGCACTGGTAAGCTACTTCCTTAATACCTTTTTTGCCCATTGTAGCCAAGTACACTGCTGCTGTTAGAGCATTTAATGAATGGTTGGAACATATATTTGAAGTCGCTTTTTCTCGTCTTATATGCTGTTCTCTTGCCTGAAGAGTTAAAACAAATCCTCTTTTCCCGTCTACATCTTTGGTCTGACCTACTATTCTTCCAGGCATTCTGCGAAGAAGCTTCTGAGTAGTTGCCAGAAATCCCAAATGCGGTCCTCCAAAATTAAGTCCATTCCCAAGGGATTGTCCGTCTCCTACTGCTATGTCTGCACCGATTTCTCCAGGAGATTTTAAAATTCCTAGAGATATTGGATGCACGTAGGTTATGAGCATAGCCTTTTGTTCATGGGTTATTTTTTCAATCTCCTGCAAGTTTTCAATTATTCCAAAAAAGTTGGGGTATTGTACTATGACTGCTGCGGTGTTTGGGCTAATCACTTCTTTTAATTTTTCAATGTCAGTTTCTCCATCCGTATCTTCTATTTCTACTACTTCCACTTCTCTAAAGTGCATATAGGTTTTTAAAACCTTTCTTGTCTCTGGATTTACGGTTTTTGAAACTATCACGGATTTTCTTTTTGTAGCATCACAGGCCATCATTGCGGCTTCTGCACAGGCACTTGCTCCATCGTACATAGAAGCGTTGGTGACTTCCATTCCTGTAAGTTCTGTTATCATCGTTTGATATTCAAAAATGGCTTGTAGTGTTCCTTGGCTTATTTCTGGCTGATAGGGGGTATAAGCCGTGTAAAATTCAGCTCTTGAGATTATGTGTTTTACAATCGATGGAATGTAGTGGTCATACACTCCTGCGCCTAAAAAGCTTACAAGCTGGCCTAAATTTTTATTCTCATCTGCATAACTTCCTAAGCGCTTTCTAACCTCCAGCTCTGACATGGGTTTTCCCAAATTTAAGGGGCGATTTAGCCTAACCTCTTTTGGGATGACTTCAAATAATTCTTCAATAGAGTTTTTTCCTATGGTTTTTAGCATTTCCTTTTCATCTTCGGAGGAGATAGGGAGATACGGAAACATAACTATCACTCCTCCTCTAAGAATTTTCTATACTCATCGGCCTTCATTAGTTTGTCTAACTGAGATTTGTCTTTAAGCTCTCCTATCACCATCCAGCTTCCATATGGGTCATTGTTTATAAGAGATGGGTCCTCCACCAGAGAATTGTTTACTTCCAGCACTTTTATGTCTACTGGAGTGTAGACGTCTGAAGCGGCTTTTACAGATTCTACTACTCCAAGTACATCTCCAGCAGAAAGTTCAGCACCTACCTCTGGAAGTTCTACGTACACTATGTTTCCCAAAGAGTGCTGAGCATAGTCTGTGATTCCTATGTATGCCTTGTCTCCTTCTACTTTTACCCACTCATGGTCTTTTGAATAATAAAGTCCCTCTAAAACTTCCATGTTCAAACCCTCCTATTTTTTATAATTTTTCTTGTAGAAATTCTTATCAACTATTACCGCTTTGAGCGGTTTATTTCTTATTATTACCTCAATTTGATTTCCTATTTGGGCGTATTTCGAGTCAATCAAAGCAAGCCCTATGTTCTTTTTAAGAGTTGGAGAGAAATAACCCGTAGTCACATAGCCAATTTTTTGATTATCAGCCTGTACTTCATACCCGTGTCTAGGAATTCCATTGTCTATCATTTCAAAGCCCACAAGTTTTCTCTTTAAACCTTGTTCTTTCTGTTTTAAAAGGGCATCTTTTCCGATGAAATTTCCCTTATCAAATTTTACAAAAAAGCCTAAACCTGCTTCTAAAGGAGTTATGTCCTCTCCTAATTCATTTCCATAAAGAGGCAAACCTGCTTCAAAGCGAAGTGTATCCCTTGCTCCAAGACCTGCCGGCTTGAGACCGTAATCTTTTCCTACTTCTAAAATTTTTTCCCACAGGGTGACAGCATACTCGTTTGGCATGTAAATTTCAAATCCGTCTTCACCAGTGTAACCTGTACGAGAAACTAAACATTCTACACCAGCAATTTTTACTTTATCCTTGAAATAGAAAAATTTAATCTGGGAGAGGTCTTCATCTGTCAATTTTTGAAGTATTTCTTCTGCTTTTGGTCCTTGTATCGCGAGCTCAGCTATTTTGTCTGAGATGTTTTCGATTTCCACTTTGTATATTCCTGCATTGTTCAGCATCCATTTGTAATCCTTTTCTATGTTTGCTGCATTAACTACTAAAAGGTAGTAGTCATTAGAGTATTTATAAACCAAAAGGTCGTCAACCACTCCTCCGTTGTGGTTACACATAAAAGCATAAAGCACTTGATTGGCATTTAATTTAGAAAGGTCATTTGTGATAAGATTTTGGAGGAAGGGGAATGCGTCTTTTCCCTTTACGATAATTTCTCCCATGTGGGATACATCAAAAAGGCCTGCCGCATTTCTCACGGCTTCGTGTTCAGAGATTATACTTTCGAATTGAACTGGCATTGCCCAGCCGGCAAAGTCTATTATTTTTGCATTGTACTTAGGATAAATTTCATACAATGGGGTTTTTTTGAGATTATCCAAACTATCACACCCTTTCATAAAAAAATTAAACAGAGGAGCCTGTGAAAGCGCACAATAAGATATACTGCCATCACAGTTCCTCTGTTTTTGTACCTGAGAGCTTCTACATATGGCTTCCCATATGTATTGCCCCTTCGGCGCTCTTTACGAGGCTTTCCAGAGGCCTATCCGATAGCGATCCTGCCGCCTGAGAGCTTCTACAAAGGCTTGGCGGGCCTTTGTATTTCCCCTTCGGCTATCTTCCATTTATGGAAGATAATCTCTCGCTATCTTCATCTAGACAGTATTCAATTTTTTTTAAAATTATGCTATACTTTTACCATCATTATATATTACAGCTGAAAGCAAAGTCAAGAATTGTTAAATCTGAGACGAGGGGTGGATGGCATGCTGTATATTTATAATAAAAATACAAATCCCTATTTCAACTTGGCAGCAGAAGAATACGTTTTAAAAGAATTCAAAGATGAATGTTTCATGCTATGGCGAAATGAACCCAGCATAATAGTTGGCAAAAATCAAAATACTTTAGCAGAGATAAATTTAGACTACGTAAGAGAACACAAAATTCCCGTTGTCAGAAGATTATCAGGGGGAGGCGCTGTTTTTCACGATTTAGGCAATCTGAATTTTACGTTTATTGTAAATGCAGATGAGGGTGGATTTACAGATTTTAAAAGGTTTGCACAGCCTATTATAGATGTTCTTAGAAAATTAGGAGTAGAGGCAGAGTTTTCTGGGAGAAATGATATAACAATCGATGGGAAAAAGATATCTGGAAATGCTCAGTATTATTACAAGGATAGGATTTTGCATCATGGGACTTTGCTTTTTTCTTCAAACATTACAGACTTGTCGGCTGCTTTGAAGGTGAGGCCTGTTAAATTTGAAGATAAGGGGGTTAAATCTGTTTCTAAAAGGGTGGCGAATATAAGCGAATATTTAAAAGAGCCTATCACCATAGAGGAATTTATAAATTTAATAATGGAACACATAAAAGAGCAAACAGGCGGAGGAGAAATGTACGAATTTACAGAAGAAGATATAAAGAAGATAAACAAATTGGTGGAAGAGAAATACGGCACTTGGGAGTGGAATTTCGGGTCTTCCCCCGATTATAAAATGAAGCATGAGAAAAAATTCCCCGGCGGTACTGTAGAAGTCAACCTAAACGTAGAAAAGGGTGTAATAAAAGATATAAAAATATACGGAGATTTCTTTGGGAAGTACGATGTTTCTCAAGTGGAGGATTTATTAAAAGGCGTAAAACACTCTGAGGAAGAGGTGAGGAAGGCTCTTTCGAAGATAAATCTTCAAGATTATATGGCAAATATAACTATTGATAATTTGATTGAGGTGATGTTTTGAAAAATTTTTTCTTTTTTTTACCTGAGCTTGTTGAATTTTTAACGTAAGAGTGATAAAATATAATCAAACAAAATTGTTAAATAATTGTCGTTTTTATTTTATCAAATTTTTACCCCCTCCCATAGGGGAAGGGAGGAAAAACTGTATGATATTTGTTTAGATGAGAAACACTAAAAATGGAGGTGATTTTATGGCAAACCTTGATATGAGAGATTTAGAGAGAATAATGGGGGAGATGGGAAAAGAAATTCCTGAGGTGATGAAGGCTTTTAATGAACTACATCATGCCGCTACAAAAAATGGAGCGTTGTCTGCCAAAGAAAAGGAACTTATTGCGCTTGGAATTGCTGTTGCAATTAGGTGTTCTTACTGCATACTTGCTCATGTGAATTCTGCACTTCAGGCAGGAGCTACAAAAGAAGAAATAATGGAGACATTGGGAGTAGCTGTACTTATGAGTGGAGGACCTGGTGTGGCATATGCGACTGAGGCTATAAAGGTTTTAGAACAGGCTGTAAAGTAAAATCCATTAAAAGCCGTCTAAAATGATAAAAATGCGATAAATATAAAAAGGAGGAGTCTTAAATGGCAATTGAAACATTTAAAGCAGTTTCACGAAAGTTGCCAGAAGGTTTAGCAGTTGAAAGTGAGGTAAGAGGCTTTAAGATAGTGATGGATGAGCCAAAAGAATTAGGCGGTACAAATAAAGGGATGAATCCTGTGGAGGCATTGCTCTGCGCTTTGGGTTCTTGTCAAACAATTGTTGCTTCAGCTTTTGCAAAAGCAAAAGGGATAGACCTTAAAGATTTCTGGGTGGAATTAGAAGGTGACCTTGACACAGATGGATTTATGGGGAAACCTGGTGTAAGACCTGGTTTTCAGGAGATAAGGTTTAAGATGCACATAAAATCTAACTCGCCAAAAGAGAAAATAGAAGAGTTTGTTAAATTTATTGAAAATACCTGCCCAGTAGGTGATTCTCTCGCAAATCCCGTGAGGCTTGTATTATCTGATGTAGTAATTGAGTAAATATTGAGTAAAAACCCGCTTTTTTGGCGGGTGATTTTTTATTTTTAAAGGATTTTTAGTATTTTTGTAGAATAATAATAAAGGAATTTTATGAATAGGGGGATCAGAGATGAACTTTGAAGACAGGATTGCCAAAAGAGCAAAGGCCATAGAAATATCCACAATTAGGTATTTTTTTAACATGGCTAGAGAAGTTGAAGGGGCGATTTCTCTTGCCATTGGAGAGCCAGATTTTGTAACACCAGAGCACATAAGAAATGCGGCAAAAAAGGCTTTGGACGAAGGCATGACAGGGTACACTGTGAACGCAGGACTTATTGAGCTTAGAAGAGAAATTGCAGATTATCTAGAAAGAAGGTATAGCCTATCTTATGACCCTGAAAAAGAAATTTTAGTTACAATAGGGGCTACAGAAGCAATATATGTAGCTTTAAACACCTTGGCAGAAGAAGGGGACGAAGTGCTAATACCAGAACCCTCTTTTGTAGCTTATCATCCCTGCACTGTTATAGCTGGAGCAAAATCAGTTTTTGTTCCCACCTATGAAGAAGACGACTTTATATTAAGGGCAGATGTGCTGGAGAAATATATAACCGAAAGGTCAAAAGTCTTGATATTACCCTATCCAAACAATCCTACAGGAGCAGTAATGCCAAAAGAGGCTTTAAAGGAGATAGCCAAAGTAGTAGAAAAATATGACCTTATTGTAGTAACAGATGAGATTTACTCCGAATTGGTATACGGTGGATTTAAGCATACAAGTTTTGCCTCCCTGCCTGGCATGTGGGAAAGAACTATTACCATTAACGGATTTTCAAAATCTTACGCTATGACGGGATGGCGTCTCGGGTATATAGCTGCTCCTGAGCATTTTACCAAACATATAGCTAAACTTCATCAATACGCTGTTACAGCTGCGGCTACAATGTGTCAGTATGCGGGAATTGAGGCAATCAAAAATGGGGATGAGGATATAATAAAAATGAGAGAAGAATATGACAGGAGGAGAAAGTTCTTACTTGAAAGCGTAAGGGAGATGGGGCTTTCCTGTTTTGAGCCTAAAGGGGCATTTTACATATTCCCATCGATAAAAAGTACAGGGCTTACATCAATGGAATTTGCGAAAAGGCTTCTTTATGAGGCGAAAGTTGCAGTTGTGCCGGGCAATGCCTTTGGGGAACATGGAGAAGGGTATGTGCGGCTGGCCTATGCCACATCAATGGAAAACTTAGAAGAAGCGGTAAAGAGGATGAAAGAATTTATGGCAAAACTTTAAGGCTCTTTGTCAATAGTTGGGGTGGGTATTTTTTCTGAATGCCCACCTATAAA
>NZ_JBNATX010000039.1:0-15902 GCF_049701115.1 Caldanaerobacter sp.
AAATTTTATTCAGATATATACAGCCCCTGCTTTCGGTACTAAGAAAACAGGGGCTTAAATTTTGCTTTGTCAACAAACTGAGGTCCCCTTTTGACAAGGGGACCTAAATTGTTAACACTGGGAATAACCGCAGTTGAGACAGGTCTTACACCCCTCTGTATATACAAATGTAGCCATACCGCATACAGGACATATGTCCACATTCGTAGCCGCTACTTTAACAGAATTACCTTGCTGCTCATATCCGTTTCTCAGAGCTTTTCCTATAGCATCAGGAACAGAGAGTACCCTATTTTCTCCAAAGCCTATAGTAGTCGCTCCTCCTATTCCTATCAGCTGTTCTATTATGTCTTCTACTGCCACTCCTCCTCTTAGTGCGAGAGAAATTAACCTTGCTATGGCTTCCGTAAAAGCTGCCACATCTGAGCCTGCTCGCCCAATGTTTACAAACACTTCAAAAGGCTTGTTATCTATAAAGTTTATAGTAACATATGCTCTTCCTAAAGGAGTTTCTATTCTCTTTGTAATTCCCTTTAATACGGGGGGCCTTTCAGTTATTTTTGTTTTCTCCTGCGGCTTCGTATCTGTTACAAGTACTCCTTCTCTTGACCCGTCTCTGTAAACCGTTATCCCTTTACATCCAAGTTCATAAGCTAGTCTATATATATTATCTATATCATCAACCGTGGCGGTTCTTGGCAGATTTATAGTCTTAGAAATGCTTGAATCAATGTATTTCTGCAGTACAGCCTGCATCTTTACATGCTCCTCTGGGGCAACTTCATGAGCACTTACAAAAGCAGGATAATCCGCCAGCCAGTGCCTCACCGTATGAGTACCTGTACGGTCTTTTCTCACGTACTCCTTTGCAAAATTAGGTTCTATCCCTGAACTCACTCCTGCTAGAATGGAGGTAGTACCAGTAGGAGCTTGCGTAAGGATAGTAGCATTTCTTATGCCGTATTTAGCAATTTCATCCTTTATATCCTTTGGCAATCTTTGTATAAACTGGCCTTTCAAATACTTATCAGCCACAAACTCAGGAAAAGGTCCCTTTTCTTTAGCTAATTCTACAGAAGCCCTGTAGGCTGCATCTCTTATCTTCTTCATGATTTCTTCTGTTGCTTTCAGAGATTCCTCGCTCCCATACCTTAAGTTCATGAGAATCAAGGCATCTGCAAGTCCCATCAAACCCAATCCTACTCTGCGAAGCCTCTGCGCCATCTCCTTGTTTTGTGGAAGCACATATGCCCCCAAATCAAGCACATTATCTAAAAATCTCACCGCCATCTTTACAGTTTCCTCTAATTCCTCAAAATTAATTTTCCCATTTTCTACAAATGCAACTAAGTTTATAGCCCCTAAATTGCAAACACCGTAAGGTTCAAGGCCTAATTCTCCGCAAGGATTTGTAGAAATTATCTTCGTGATGTAGTAAGTATTGCTCAATTTATTATACCTTTCTAAAAAGACTACTCCCGGTTCTGCAGACTCCCATGCAGCAGTCACAATTTTGTTCCAGAGCTCTCTCGCAGGAATCTCTTTATATACTACAGTAGGGTAACCCTTAGCTTTCCATTCATTGAGGTCTCCTTTCCACTCGGCATCGTAATTGGGATGTGAAGTATCTGGAAACTCAAGCTTCCACATCTTGTCCTGTGCTACTGCTTCCATAAAAGCGTCAGAAACAGCCACAGAAAGGTTAGCCTGCTGCATCTTTGTAAGGTCTTTTTTTACTTTTATAAATTCTTCTATGTCTGGATGCCAATCCCAGAGCATGAACATCAAAGCTGCCCTACGACTTCCACCCTGCTCAACTTGTGTAGCCACTTCATTGGCTGCTAGCATCCAGCTAACTGCTCCCGATGAAGTTCCCCCTACCCCTTTCACATACGCACCTCTGGGCCTTAATGTGCTCCAGTTAATTCCAACGCCGCCGCCCCTTGAATTAATCTCCAACATCTTAGCTATTGTATCCATTATAGCGGCACGACTGTCATTCCCCTTCTTAGGGTCATTTGCTTCCACAGGTATTACAAAGCAGTTGAAATATGTAACCTCTCTGCCAGTCCCCGCCCCAGCCAATATCCTACCACCGGGAATAAATTTCCATTCACTCATCACCTTATAAAACATCTCTTCCTCTTTTTCATTTGTAGCGATAGCTTTTGCAACTCTTTTAAACATCTCTTCAGGCTTTTTTTCAACGGGTTTGCCTTCTCTGTCTTTTAAGGCATACCTATCCAAAAAAACTTTCTCCCTCTGTTCGTTCCACGCTGGAAGCATTTATTTTACCTCCCTTTGTGTAAAACACAATATTTTGTATATCGACGTCTTCTATTATACATTTTGTTGTGTTTTTTGCAAGTTTAAAATTCGAAGTTTTGCCCCACTTTTTCCACATCTACTATTAAATTTCGTCCAAAATCTTATTAAATTAAACCAGAGAAAAAATTTAAAGTCCGGCTTAACGCCGGAGTAAAATATTTACAATTTCTCTGACAATCTCACCATCATACTTCCCTTTTAAGTAATCTCTCTTCCAATCTATAGCTTCTCTCTTTTCCAATTCCCTAACAATTTGCGGCCTTTCAACCCAATGCCCAAATTCTTTAAAATTCTCATCCATAAACACAAATGTAGGTATCCTAGGCTTTCCTTCCACATAGTAAGGTTTCATATACTCTTCATTTCCTTCTCTTTTGACAATTTTAAGTTCAAAAGTTTTATTATAACTCGCAATTTTAGCCACAATAGGTACATTCACTTGAGAATCTGGACACCAGGTTTCAGCAAAGGCCAAAATATTTACCTCAGGTAAAGAAGCAATTTTCTGCGCCATATCTTCTTCTAAAACAGTCTTATCATATCTTTCCCTGATACGCTGTCTTGTAATATCATCTTCAGAAGTTTCTATAAATTCCTCAAAAGTAAGCCCTTTTTCAAATAAATCTTTTAAGCTCAAAGAGCTTTCCTCCTTTATTGTTTTTTAAATAAAGAGCCTAACACTGTTTTTGCACCTGAAACAGTTATTCCCAAGAAACTGCTATTGCGCGTTAAAATTTCATCCAAAGCATCTACCACTTTGTCAATTTGCTCTTTTGTGACAATTAAAGGCGGTTCCAATCTTATAACATTTGGATTGTTTAAAGTATAAGCCGTTATAATTCTATGCTTGTTCTGTAGCTCTGCCGCAATCAAAGAGCCTATATACTCACTTGAAAGCTTAGAAATAGCTCCACCTGAAAGCTTATCTAAAAGACCTCCTTCAGGCTGATTAAATTCTATTCCTATTAAAAGCCCCTTTCCTCTAACATCTTTTATAAGTTTTGGATGTTTTTCTTTTAACTCTTTCAGTCGACCTAAAAAGTATTCACCCTTTTCTCTGGCAGCCTCAGGAAGTTTTTTCTCTATAATAGCTTGTATTGAAGCAATCGCAGCTGCACAAGCATAGGTATTACCGCCAAAAGTAGAAGTATGCAGTAATGCTTTTTCCATTGTACCATAGGCTTTTTGCCATATCTCATCGGTGGTAATATATGCCCCTATCGGCATAACCCCTCCACCTAGAGATTTTGCAAGCGTCATTATGTCAGGCACAACGTCCTCGTGTTCACAGGCAAACATTTTTCCTGTCCTTCCAAAACCTGTCTGTATTTCGTCCACAATGAGATATGCCTCATACTTCGTACAAAGCTCTCTTGCTTTTCTTAAATACCCCTCAGGCGGAACAATTACCCCACCTTCTCCTTGAATGGGCTCAACTATAAAAGCAGCCACATCTTTTCCTTTTAAAGCTTCCTCCAGCGCCTTTTCGTCCCCAAAGGGAACCGCCACAGTCTCTGGCACTAAAGGCTCAAAATATTTCTGGTATTTTCTCCTGCCGGTTACAGAGAGGGCTCCCATTGACTTTCCATGAAAAGAGTTCTCGCAGTAAACTATCTTTCTCTTCCCCGATGCAATCTTGGCAAGCTTTAAAGCTCCTTCAACCGCCTCTGCTCCGCTATTACAGAAAAAGCTCCTCTTTAAATTTCCCGGGGTAATTTTTGCAAGGTTGTGAGCAAGAACACCTGGAAGATTCCCTATAGAAGCCTGCAAAAGGTTAGGCATGTCTTTCACTTTTTCAACTGCTTCAATTACCTCATCAGGATTGTGCCCTAAATTTAAGGCCCCATATCCACCTAAAAAGTCATAATACTCATTTCCTTCATTGTCCCATACAGAAACCCCTTTGGCTCTTACAAAAAGTTTATCAAACTGAAGCATAGAAAGCATTGAAACAAAAACCGAATTTACATATTCCTTATAATTCTCCTTTACCTGGTTTTTATTTAAAGTTAAAGCTTCCTCTAAAGTTATGTATTCAGGAATCTGTTCTTTTATATTTGCTTTTTCATCCATTTTCTTCTCCCCTTCAGTTAATGTTCTTTATAAAGTTTATCGTGATGATGGTGATGGTGGTGGTGATGATGAGATGCTTCAATAAACAATCTATCAAGTTCTTTCTTTACTCTTTCTTTTATTTCCTTTATATAAGCTTCTCTTAATCTCTTTTGCTCTTCCTTTTCCTCTTCTGTGAGTCCTTCAGCTTTAGATTTATGGTATAAAAAATTTATTCTGTCGATCATTTCTTTGGTTATCATTTTCTCACCCCTTAATATTAACTTTTACTAACCGTATGTTTAAAAATTCACATAAAACATACAAAACAAGCGTTAACAAGTATATTATATTTCTTTTTTAATAAAAACACAAAAGAATTTTATAAAATGATGGATGCAATCCTTAATTTTATGATATCATAACAATATAGCAAAGTACCGAGGAGGTTTTTTAAATGCCTTTAATATGGATATTTTTTCTAATTCTTTTATTCCCATTCTTGATAGTCAGCTTTTTTATACACGCCACTACTTTCTCCTTTGCAAAACTGGGATTATCACCTCAAATGGCGGTTTTAGTTTTCAGCTTGTCCTTAATAGGAAGCGTAATAAACATTCCGGTCTCTCGGAAAAAAATCATTGTACATGAAGAAGAAAGATATTTTTCACCTTTTTTCTTTTACTATCCTCCCCGCGTGCAAGAACAAGTAATTGCAGTAAACGTAGGAGGAGCTGTAGTACCTGTAATTTTAAGTCTATATCTCTTGCCAAGGACACCACTACTCCCAACTATAATAGCCACGATAATAGTGACGATTGTAGCAAAAGCCTTAGCCAAGCCTGTTCCTGGAGTAGGCATTACTCTCCCTGCTTTTATACCGCCTCTTGTGGCAGCCGCTTCTGCAATTTTACTCTCTTATCACGATGCAGCACCTGTCGCTTATATCTCGGGAGTTTTAGGCACATTAATTGGTGCAGACCTTTTAAACATACCTCATTTTAAAGATTTGCACTCTTATGCCATAAGTATTGGTGGTGCGGGAATATTTGATGGAATATTTTTAGTCGGAGTAGTGGCCGCACTACTTGCATAAAAAGAGGCATCTTGAACCACTCAAGATGCCTCTTTTATTCATTTTTTAAGGTACTTATTAAACCAATCCGTCATCTCTTTAAGCCTTCTTATCCTGTGCTTTGGTTTTCCGCTCCTTGAAAGGTCGTGGTTTTCACCATGACAGATCACCAACCTTGACTCCACTCCAAAGTATTTAAGAGCCGTGAACATTTGAAGAGCTTCAGCAAGCCAGCACCTAAAATCCTCATCAGAATGCAGGAACAATGTCGGAGTCTTCACTTTATCAGCATATTTAAGCGGAGAATTGTCCCAGTATTTCCCAAAGTTGTCCCAGGGAGTACCGCCCACCTGGTCTGGCACAAAGTAATAACCTATATCTGTAGTTCCAAACTCTGTAAACCAGTTTGATATGCTCCTTTGAGATACTGCTGCCTTAAACCTATCTGTATGCCCTATTATCCAGTTTGTCATAAATCCTCCATAAGAACCGCCTGTAACGCCAACTCTTTCAGAGTCAATGTCTTTGTAATTTTCAAGCACATAATCTGTAAATTTCATAATATCTTCATAATCAATTGTACCATATTTCCCTCTTATATCAGCAAATTCGTTTCCTCTGCCATCGCTTCCTACCGGATTGCAGAAAAATACAAAATACCCTTCTGAAGCCCAGTACTGCATTTCATGGAAGTACACATCCCCATATACTGTTTTAGGACCACCATGTATATCTAATATTGCAGGATACTTCTTGCCTTCTTCATAGTCTACAGGCTTTATAACCCAGCCATCTATAAAATGCCCTGGCCTCGTCTCTACCTCTACTCTTTCAGGCTTTGAAAGTTTCTTTTCCTTCTGCACCCACTCATTAAAATCAGTAATCTGTATCTCTTTTCTGTCTTTGTATTCATAAAGCTCTTGTAGCTTTAATCCTCTAAAGCCGATAAAAAGAATATTATCGCCATGTACATCAAACATATCCACAGATCCATCTTTATCTATAACTTTTTCTATTTTCCCTTCTAAATTTATCCTGTTAAGATAAGCATTGTACCTCTCTGTAGATATGAAGTACAAATAATCTCCTTCTGCTTTAAAACTAAAACCTGAACCGTATCTCACATCTGAATTTACAGAATTCCCTAAACTCATGTCAAGGTTAGGAGTTATGCACCTTCTTTCACCTGATTCCTCTTCCAAAACGTAGAATTTGCTGTTTTCATTTATACCGTATTTTTTCATATCTGTTCCAGCGCATATTATCTTATCTCCTAAAAAATCCACATACCTATAGGAAAAATCTGAATCCTTATTCACTTTCTTAAGTTCTCCAACCTTTAAATTGTATATATAAACATCACTTATCAAAGGCATTTTGTCCTTATAACTTTTCCCTATAAACACAACTTTTGTCTTATCTTTGTTGAGCTTTAAAGAATACACATCAGTGTATTCATCTGTTATAGGCTGCAATTTATTATCACTTAATTTATAAACATAGAGCCTTCCCCTGTCTTTATTGATGACTCCTTCGCCATTCGCCCAAAAAGGAATCTCATCAAATACTTCGTAATCTTTCTCCTCTTTTCTCCTTTCAAGCTCTTTTTTCTTCTCCTCCTCACTCAAACCCTCCAAATCCTTTTTATTCACATTATAAAGTGCAATCAAGAGAAAAGTATCGCCATCAACAGGCAAAATCTCTGTAACCTTTTTAGGTATCACAAAAGCCTCAACAGCTTCTCCTCCGTGTATGTTAATTTTGTAGTACTTTGTAAATTCCTCTCCACTTTCTGCCTTTTCTTTGTCCTTTGGATTTCTGCTACCTGCAAAAAGTATGTAATCATCGTCAAGCCATACAAATCCTCTCTCCTCATTAAAGGAAGTCAGCTGAAAATATTTTTTAGTCTTTGTATCCAAAACCCATATGTTAGACAAATACTTATTCTCCTCAACGTCCATTCTATGTACCACAAATGCCGCGTGACTACCACTTGGAGAAAATTTTAATCCTGATAAAAATTTGAACTTTGTAAAATCTTCCAGCTGCATCTTCTCCATTAAAAACGCCCCCTAATAAAATGTTTTCAAAAATATTATAACATATGACAGGAAAAAATCCTAAAGGCTGTCCCTGTATTGAGAAGGGGTAAGACCTGTGTATTTTTTGAATATCTGTGAAAAATATTTTTCATCGCTAAATCCTACCATGCTCGCAACTTGGTACGTCTTAAGATTCCTATTAGAGAGAAGTTCCTTAGCCTTTTCCACTCGAACTTTATGCAGATAATTTACAAAATTTATATTCATCTCTTTTTTAAATAGAATACTAAGATATGCAGGAGTCACGTATACTTCTTTTGCAACAGATTCTAAACTTATCTCTTTATTGTAATTTTTATGTATGTACTCTATAGCGTCTTTGATTATAGGACTTTTATCCTCTTTTTCCCCTACTCTTTCCGCAATTTTATAAATCATGGAAAGAAGATGAGATTTTATAGTCTCTTTTTTGTCGGCCTTTAAAATGCCTTCAAAAGCCTTATCTGCTGAAATATCTCCAACATTTACATTTTTCTCATAACAGCTTTTTATTAAATTCCCCAATAGTACCAATACGGATGTTTTAACAAACCACTGAGAAGCCCCTGTTTGGTAAAGAGCATTTAAAAAGTTTTCTATTTTTTTATTTAACTCCTCTTTTTTACCTAAAAATACACTGTTTATTATTTCTCTTTCTTCCTCGAAAGGATAATAATAGATATTATCTTTATAAGGATATATTTCTTCATAAAAAACTGCATCAAATTCTTCCGCAAAAAACTTGAGTTCAAGAGCTTCTTTAGCTTGGTAATAGGAGTACTTTATTCTATCTAATCCTTCCACCCATTTACCTACGCCAAAGTATGCAAAAACTTTTAGAACATGCTGCATCTCTTGCTTTACATCTTTTAAGAAATTTTCAATGGTATCTTTCTTTAGCTCCTCTTCAGAATTTATCAATATCGCAATTTCTTCCCTGTCTCTTATCACCTCAATCCTCATTTCCCCAGCCCTTTTCCTTATTACATCGGCACAGGCAAGCTTATAGGCTTCTAACTCACTTTCATTTTGAGCTTCTGTCTCAATCTTCATCAAAACAATACAGTATTTTTGATAAGGGAAATCCACATTATACCTCGCAAAATCTTCTTTTACGTCTACATAGGTCCTTATCCCGTATAATACCTCACTCAATAGCCTCTCTTTAATCACAGGAAGAGTCTTATAATAATACTCCAAAAACTCCTTTAGTGTGTTTTCTCTTTCCCTCTCTTTCTCCAACTCTTGTCTTGCCTTCAGCACCTCTTTCAAAATTTCTTCAGGCCTGCAAGGTTTCAAAAGATAGCCAAAACTTTTAAGCTCTATAGCTTTCTTCGCAAAATAAAAATCATCATATCCACTCAAAATTATACTTTTAAACCTCAATCCCTCTCTTTGAGCTTTTTCAATTACTTCAAGACCATCTAATTTAGGCATTCGTATATCTATTATTAAAATATCAGGCTTTAAATTTTTTATACTGTTTAAAGCCTCTTCTCCATCCATGGCATACCCTACAAGTTCAATCCCATTTCCTTCCCAATCAATAAGTGTCGAAATCCCTTCCACAACTTCCATTTCATCATCAGCTACAAAGAGCCTCATACAATCACTCCTTAAGATATACTCTCTGGCAGTATAAGTAAAACAGTTGTCCCTTCCTTTTCTTTACTATCTATCTTGAGCACATACCTATCACCATAATAAAGTTTTAATCTCTCATTTACATTTCTTATGGCATATCCCACCTTTTCTTTGATATTGTCCGAATTTATGAGTTTTTTCAGCTTTTCTAAAGTTTCTTCTGACATGCCGGGCCCATTGTCTTTAATGATAAATTTCAAATTTTCTCCTTCTTTTTCACCTATGACTTCCAGAAAACTTTCCTTTGAATTATTTTCTAACCCGTGCACAATTGCATTCTCTACAAAAGGCTGAAGTATGAGCTTTGGAATATAATAATCCAAAATTTCATCAGAAATACTTACACAGTATCTAAATTTGTTCTTATACCTTTGGCTTTGTAAAAACAGATACCTTTCTATGAGTTCCTTTTCCCCCCTTACCTGTATGAACTCTTCCCCCCTATTTAGAGTCAGTCTGAAAAGCCGAGAAAGAGAGTAAATCATCTCACTTAACTCCTTATCTTTTGCCTTCTCGGCTTTCCAAAAAATCGTATCCAATGTATTATACAAAAAATGGGGGTTTATTTGAGCTTCCAGCGCTTTTAACTCTGCTTCTTTTTTATTAATTTCCAGCTTTAAAATTTTATTTATAAGTTCGTTTATCCTTTCAACCATCCTGTTGTACTCTCTTATCACAACAGCTATCTCGTCTTTCGAGTGATACTCAAACTCCACTTTTTCTTCCAAATTCCCCTGTCGCACTTTTTTCATGGAATTAGCCAATTTCTCCAAAGGACGAGTTAAAACCTTCGAAAAGTACATGGAAACCAAAAAAGCAAAAATCAAACAAAATGCCAGTATCCGAAGATAAAATCTGATAAAAGAAATCCTTATAGAATTAATGGCATTTTTTAAAGAGACGACACTTACAAGCCTCCAATCAGAAGTAGGTATTAGACTTGATGTCACAAGAAGCTTAGATGAATTTATATTTATCACTACATTTTGTTTGTCTTTAAGGTATTTTGTGAGTATATCATGAGCCGATTTCGGCGTAAATCCCGAAAAAGTGCTCTTAAAAGATATTATATTTCCATTTCTGTCAGCTATGAAAAAGGCAGACTCTTTTTCTTTTAAGTTTTCAGAATAAACCTTTTCAATTGTAGGTATGTTTATACATATTACCAATAAGCCCTCTGGCCTGTATGTATTAAAATCTAAAAGCACCCTTGCCATCGCGATTTTAGGGTAATTATTCTTGAGTATCAAATCAAAAGGCAAATTTTCTAAACTTACCCATATGGGAGCACCCTTTCTATCTAAAACTTCTCTGTAAAAGCTGGTTCTTTTAATGAGTTCCAAATCCATTATCAATGTACTACTGTCATTAGAGAAGTAATACTTATCCCCCTGAAAAGAATATAAAGCTATAAAGCTTATATAATCCTTTGAAGCAAGAAGACTTGCTAAAGGTCCAAGAGAATACTTTGTAAAATCCGAGTGAGGACTTATAAAATTCTGAATACGCTGATCTAAAACAAGGAAAGAAGAAAGTTCATTAACATCCCTTTGCAAAAAATCAATACTTGCAGCAATCCTTTTTGTATCCCTTAAAAGAGAATTCCCCACCTCTTCTTTAAGTTGATTTATTGATATAGTGTACGAAAAGAGCACGATTAGCAAAGACGTAATAACCACTACACCATAAAACAATATTAAAATCTTGTGCCTTATATTAAGCCCCATGAACCAGCTCTTGAGCTTTAAAATCATACTCAGTTACATCCTTTCAAAATCTTCTGTAAATTAATTATATAACTAAAAGCTTTTCAACTTCAACTTCCTTAGAAAAACATAAAAATCTCAAACCAAATATAAAAATCTTCTACTTAAACATTTACAAAAATCCTGATATAATGAAAACAAATCTATGGAAAACTGGGGCGCCTCAGTAAAACTTAAAAAGAGGGGAAAATTTTTGATGTCAAGAAAAGCTTTTAAGCTGTTGACTGCCTTTCTAGTCATATTCGCTCTGATTATAGGGGCCGTCGGGTGCAGCCAACCTTCCAAAACACCTTCTAGTGAAGCTACCAATGCTCAACAGGAACCAAAACAGCAGGAACAGGCAATAAAAATTAAGTTTCTTTCAAATCTTCCTGATAGAACTTCAGGCCAAGGAAAATTAGAACAAATGTTGATTGACGAATACATGAAAGAACACCCAAATGTAAAGATTGAGGTAGAAGCTCTACAGGACGAACCTTATAAACAAAAATTCAAAGTTTATGCCGCTTCCAATGAAATGCCTGACATATTCATGGTGTGGGGACAGCCTTCTTTCTTCCTTCCTGTCATGAAAGCAGGTTTAGTAGAAGAAATAAAGATGGACCAAATAAAAGACTACGGCTTTAAAACCTCTTCTTTAAAAGACTTCATGTATGAAGGAAAACTTTATGGACTACCGAGAAATACTGACTTCATGGTACTTTATTACAACAAAGGATTATTTGAAAAATTCGGCGTAAACGTACCCGATACCTTCGAAGAATTAATTGGTGCTGCCAAAACATTTCGTAAAAACAATATAGCTCCAATCTCAATAAACGGAAAAGACAAATGGTCATTGGCAATTCTGTATCAAGATTTGGTATTAAAAGAATCCGGCGATCAGGAATACATCTACAGAGTCCTTTCAGAAAAGAATAACATATCCAAAGACCCTATACTTTTAAAAGCCGCTAAAGATTTCGTTGAACTCGTAAATGCCGGAGGATTTCAGGACTCTTTTATAGCAGCAGACTATGGAGCAGCAAACAATCTATTCGCACAGGAAAAAGCTGCGATGTATTACATGGGTTCATGGGAAGTAGGAATGGCCACAAATCCTAATTTTTCTGATTCATTTAAGAAAAACCTAGATGTCACTTATTTCCCTACTATATCCGGTGGCAAAGCTAAGAAAACAGATATACTCGCTTGGCATGGCGGCGGCTACGCAGTCTCTTCCAAATCACCTGTAAAAGAAGAAGCAATGAAATTGCTACTTTTCATGATGCAACCTGATAAGTGGGCTAAAATAGGCTGGCAGGAGGGCCTAGTAGTTCCTGGACAAGATTGGAGTAAATTCATGACTGGAAATGAAACAGAGCTTCAGAAAAAACTAACACAAATCTTCTCCAGCGCTACTTCAGTAAGCGGGACAGTGTGGCAGGACTCTTACACACCAAACTTTAAAACAGAAGCAGAGACTTTAATCCAAATGTTAGCAGCAAAAACCATAACTCCAGAACAATTCCTATCAAAATTGGAAGAGTTAGCAAAAGCAGAAATACAATGAAAAATATGCCTACTTCCGGGGATTCCCCGGAAGTAGGTAAATTCATCAAAGAGGTGACAACATGCACAAAGTTTTAACTGATAAAAAAACTATTCTACTTTTGATTCTACCAGGGCTTTCTATATATACATTTGCGATTTTAGCTCCTATATTTTTAAGCGTTTATATTGGCATGACTGATTGGTCGGGAATAGATAAACCTGTTTTCATCGGTTTTAAAAATTTTAAAACGATTATTTTGTCTGACATGACTTTTTGGAAGTCTTTATACCATGCTGTGCTCCTAGCGTTATCTTATCTTTTTATACAGCACCCAATAGCATTAACCTTTGCAATATTGATAGATAAAGTAGGAGGGAGAGCAGAAAAAATATTTCGCACAATCTTTTTCATTCCGGCTATAATCCCCATAATTGTAACCTCTCGAATGTGGGTAAGCCTTTATGACCCTCAGTATGGCCTTATTAATAAAGCATTGGAGTTATTTCATCTAGGTTTTTTAAAACAGCAGTGGTTAGGAGATCCTAAAACTGTTCTTGCTTCAGTCATTGTGATCATGATGTGGCAGGGTTTTGGATGGGCACTTTTGATATATTATGCAGGCTTAAAAGGCATCCCGGAAGAGCTATATGAAGCAGCAAAAATCGATGGAGCAACAGGTTTTAATATGTACACAAAAATAACCTTACCCCTTTTAAAACCTGTCATTAAAGTAAACTTTACAATCGCTATAATATATGCCCTAAAACAAATGGAAACAGTTTACCTCACTACTAACGGTGGCCCGGGTGATGCAAGCCAGTTTATCGCAAATTACCTCTACATAAAGGCTTTTAGCTCCTATCAGTACGGATATGCCAATGCAATTTCTGTATTGTTTGTAATAGTAACTTTGATAATAAATGTCTTATTCCTGAAAGTGTTTAGAGCTGAAAACTATGAATACTAATTTTAGGAGGTAAAAACGTGCAAAAAAATCTTTGCTCTTTCACAACAGAAGAATAACGCTCATTATAATTTTACTAATTTTCTCTATAGGCCAGCTTTTCCCTCTTGTATGGCTTGTAGATTTTTCTCTCTGTAAAAGCGGGGACGTTTATGGAGCAAATATATTAAAGATTCCCTCCCCACCTCAATTTCAAAACTACTATATAGCATGGAAAGATGGGAAAATCTCCCATTACTTTATAAATAGCGTGATTGTCAACGTCACATCAGTAGGATTGACCGTAATACTATCTCTTATGATGGCATACGCCTTTGTCAGAATGAAGTGGAAATTAAGCAATAAAGTATTGATGTACGTTCTCCTAGGACTTATGATACCTATACATGCAACATTGCTCCCAAATTTTGTAATATTTAAAGAAGTCCACATACTGGACTCCTACTTAGCCTTAATTTTGCCATATGTAGCATTTTCCCTCCCTCAAGCAGTATTCTTGATGACTGGCTTCATTGGCAGTATCCCAAGAGAAATAGAAGAGTCAGCTGTAATGGATGGAGCAGGAATTTTCACAATACTTTTTAAGATTATATTCCCTTTATCAACCCCCGCAATAGTAACCGTAACTGTAACAACTTTTCTCACCACCTGGAACGAATTTATAATGGCAGCCACCTACCTGACCTCAGACAAATTCAGGACGCTTCCCTTTTCGGTCTATAACTTTGCAGGGCAGTATGCCTCAAATTACGCTATACAATTTGCTGTCATGACTATTGTGGCTTTACCTTCTTTGATAATTTACATACTTCTTAATGAGCAGGTAACAAAAGGCGTAACACTAGGTGCCTTAAAAGGCTAAAACTTTCTAAGGGGTGATAATGTGCATATAGAAGGATATGTCACTGCTAAAGATTATAAAATCCCTTTTGCAAAACTTGAAGACATAGAAAAAAGAGATACAAAAAACAAAGCTTCTCTTGTAAAAATATATCCCGATGAAGTGTTAGAAGAAGTAATAGGGTTTGGAGGCGCTTTAACTGAAGCCGCTGCTTACAACATATCATCTTTACCTTATGAAAAACAGGGAAAAATCCTAAAAGACTATTTTGATGAAAAAGAAGGATTGGGATATAAACTTGTGAGAATACACATGAACAGCTGCGATTTTTCACTGGAAAGTTACAGTTGCGATGATGTAGAAGGAGATATAGAATTGAAGTATTTCAACATAGAAAGGGATAAAAAATGGGTAATACCTCTTTTAAAAAGAATAAAAGAACTTGTACCAGATTTAAAAATACTCGTCTCCCCTTGGAGCCCTCCTGCATGGATGAAAACAAACAATGATATGAAATACGGTGGAAAATTAAGAGAAGAATACAGAAAGACATGGGCAGAATTTTTTGTTAAATTCATAAAAGCCTATCAAGACGAAGGTATTGACATATGGGCTGTTACAGTTCAAAATGAGCCAATGGCTGTACAAATATGGGAATCCTGCATATACACTGCTGAAGAAGAAAGAGACTTTGTAAAATACTATTTGGGCCCCGCTCTTTTAGAAAATGGCCTTTCTCATATCAAGATTCTTATATGGGACCACAACAAAGACATAATATACGAAAGAGTAAAAACGGTTTTAGAAGATAAAGAAGCTTCCAAATATGTCTGGGGTGTAGGCTTTCACTGGTACGCAGGAGACCATTTTGAACAATTAAAAAAGATAAAAGAAGAATTTCCCTATATAAAATTAGTATTTACAGAAGGAACTCAAGAAGGGGGAGTAAATTTAGGCTCCTGGAAGCTTGGTGAAAGATATGCCCATGAAATAATAGGGGATTTTAACAACTATACAGTCGGCTTTTTTGACTGGAATATAGTGTTAGATACAATGGGAGGGCCTAATCACGTCAAAAACTATTGCGACGCTCCTATCATTGTCGATACAGAGAAAAAAGAAATTTTTTACCAAAGTTCTTACTACTATATAGGACATTTTTCAAAATTCATAAAGCCCGGTTCAAAAACAATAAAATCTGAAACCAACGACTCAAGGTTAGAAGTCCTTTCAGCAAAAACCTTGGAAGGTAAAATAATTGTAGTAATAATGAATAAAACGGAAGAAAATATTGATGTACTTTTGGATATAGATGATAACCTTTATCCTGTGCCTTCTATTAAGAGGTCTATTGAGACTTTTATAATTGGGTAGAAAGTTAAGATTAAATGTGGTGAAATGTACTATAAAAAATATAACTAAGATTAAAATAAAAGAGAGCCTTCTGTTGAAAAAATCAGACAGAAGGCCTTCCTTTGTCTTTAATACATTCCCAAAATTCCTTTCTTTTTCGCCTTTTTGTCTGCTATATCAAAGATTAAAAGTCCAACCACAAAAAACACTATAGAGGTTATCACAAGTTTTACAAAATCAACTCCCATGAGATTTAATGGAATT
>NZ_JBNATX010000040.1:0-15637 GCF_049701115.1 Caldanaerobacter sp.
AGTTTAGTTACCGCTTTGACAACAAGTCGCATTTACACACAAAATGCCACTTCTTAAACTTTGTCAACAGTCTGAAGCGCCCAAGGAGAATTATGGGCGCTTTTCTAAGATTTTACTAATCCTTTTATCAACCTTATGACAGGATTTAGTTTTTTCTTTTCTCCGATGTATTCAAAAAATTCTTTTTCGTTTAGTATAAGGATATGGCTGGATTCGTTTATGCAGCCGGGGCCCAGCATATTTAGAGCGAAGTCTTTTTCTTTAGGATCTTTGAAAAGCTCGTTTATTTCTACGTAGATTGTGCCATCAGGCCTTATTTGAAAGAGTTCTTTGTGATGTTTATATTTTTCCTGCCACCATCTTTTACCTCTTTCTTCATAGTCGTTAAAAGGCTTTTTGGGGAACCATTCAGGGAGGTCCATTTTGCATTCTCTGTAGTATTCTTCAAAAATTTTTCTAGCCGCGTATAGGTAATCATTTCGCAAATACAGAGGTTCTCCCTCTCGTATTAGTTCTCCCATTCTATAAGTAAAATCTTTGAAAAGGGTACTATTTATTCCTCTTCTAATTTTAGTGAGATGCTCCTGTGATTCTAAATTGTATCTTTTGTCAAACTCGCTATCTATCTGCAAATAGTAAATTCTTCTTAAGATTTGCTGGGGTACATTGAATTCGTTCATGTTAGTAGTGCAGATCATTACAGGATGCTTGCCTTTCGCATTGTTACTTACATTTTTTATGATATTTTCACCAGTTCTACCTGTAAAAAAGGAAATTGGCATTTCATCAACTAAAATTGGGGCCAGATATTCACTGCCAAAAAATCCTTCTAAAAGTTCTCTGTCTGCTACATTTCCTTTTCTTATGGTGTCGTATGAGATGAAATAGGGTGGGTAGTTTCCTAAAAGCATTCCTATTATTTCTAAGGCAGTGGTTTTTCCAGAATAAGCCCTTCCTCCGAGGACTAAGAAAATAGGCACATTGGCTCTGTAACTCTCTCCTCCATATTGTATAACTAAATCTTCTCTAATCTTCCACAAATATACAGACATAAAGGCGTAAAGTATAGCTTCCATAACTTTCCCCAGGTGTTTATCTTCTTTTGTAACGGTGAATTTTCTATAAGCTTCAACAAATTCTGTTATTAAAGAAATGTGAGTTTTGATTTCGTCTTTTTCAGCTTTTTGTGAAAATTCTGCTGTTTTATTGTCTTCTGATACAATATAGATTAGGTCATTTTTGTCCCAATATATTAACTTTTGAAGAACTTGCAATTGGTCTTCTTTTAGTGAGTTTGACACCAGAGTATCTACTACTATATTCATTTTTCTTATCTCTTGAGGGGGTTTAAGTCTATAGACTTTTCCATCTTTTTTTGTGATTGCGGCGATGATTTGGGTCTTTTGCCTTACTTCATTTGCCTGAAGTTCAGCTTGATACTGGATATTCTGAGGGGATGCCTTCCATTCTTCAAAAATTTCTTGAGAAAGAGGGACGATGTGGTAAAGGTTTCTTGCGATTTCATTGGTAACTATATTTGCTTTTTCTTCTTTATCCAATACAATTGTTTGGGCTTTTTCCTGCTTTATCTTTTTCTTTATCTCCTCTGGTACAAAGTCAAAGCTATTTGAAAAAAGCTTCTTAAACCACTCTAAATATATTTTAAAAATCTCAGGCTGGTTATCAAATATTGCTATGTTTTCATACTGTTTTTCTCCACTAAAGGCTCTTTCAGTGAGATTGGCAGATCCTATTATCACACGAGTATTGCCAGTATCAGGATTTTCTAAAAGATAAAGCTTTGTATGTATTGGCAAATTAGTATTGCAATACCTTATTTTTACTTTATCTTCCGAGACTTTGGTTTGCAACTCAGCATCAAATTCTTTGATGAAGTCAATTCTTTTATTTACATCTATTAAAAGGGAATAAACGCTGTTAAAATTTATTGCCTGTTCTGCTGAATCAATGCCGAGTATAAATTCTACTTCTTCAAATCCTTTTACAACTTTAGCAAAGAACCTGGGGGAGGAAACGTATGAAATCGCCATAAACTTTTTAAATCTATGGGAGTCAAAAATTTCCTCAATCGATAGATTTGCTTGTTCACCGTTGAGCACTATAAAAAGGGTGCTTTCCTTTCCCTTTACGGAGCCTATATCTAAAGTCATCTGTTCTGCCATTGAGATACCCCCTAACCTTTGCTTCACAGTTTATTTTATCATAATTTTGAGATAATTGCTCAATTTTTTAAAAAATATTTGGAAATTCTACAAGAAAAGAAGGATTTAGGCTTTTGTTGTAGAATTATTAAAATACAGAAGAAAAATGTCGAATATTCTAATAGAAGAGCCTACAAAGGAGAGGAGAAATTGAGATGGATAAAAAGAAAGTGGCAGCTTTTTTGCTTTCTTCATCGCTTTTGCTGGCATCAGTAAATGAGGCTTATTCAGCTACTTTACTAAAATTTGGAATGAGGTCCCCTGAAGTTAAAAAGCTTCAGGAAAATTTGAATAGACTGGGATACTTTGTAACTTCTACCCCTACAGACTATTTTGGAACGGCTACTTTAAATGCTCTTATAAAATTCCAGAAGGATTCTAATTTGGTGCCTGATGGAATATACGGACCTTCTACAGAGAAAGTTCTTTTGGAAAAACTGAACGCCTTTTCTGGGAAAAATGTAGCTAATATTCCTCAAACTTCTAATACATCTAATTCTTCAGCTACTCAAACAGTCGCACAAGCTACATTTTCAAGAACATTGAGATACGGGATGCAGGGAGAGGATGTAAAGTTTCTGCAGAGTATTTTGAGTAAGCTGGGCTTTGATGTAGGAACACCTGATGGCATATTTGGTTTTAAGACTCAAAATGCTGTAATACAATTTCAAAAGGCAAATGGATTAATAGCGGATGGAATTGTGGGGCCCGCAACTCAAAAGGCGTTATTGCAAAAAGTTAATGCTTCCGAC
This sequence comes from Caldanaerobacter sp., assembly GCF_049701115.1. NCBI lineage: Bacteria > Bacillati > Bacillota > Clostridia > Thermoanaerobacterales > Thermoanaerobacteraceae > Caldanaerobacter > Caldanaerobacter sp. Next base: position 2,975 of record NZ_JBNATX010000040.1, read on the forward strand.
CTTTTTAGAGGTGATGAAAAGAGGGAAAATGTTCAGCCAAGCTTGCCTTCCAGTTCCAATGAAAGTGACAAAAATGTGCCTAATATAGACGAAAATGCTATTTTCAACAAGGTATTAAAATATGGAATGATAGGAGAAGAAGTGAAGCTTTTACAGCAGTATCTGAATAAATTGGGATTTGATGCTGGTGCCCCTGACGGCATATTTGGCGAAAAAACGCGGCAGGCAGTTATAAATTTTCAGAAGTCAGTAAATATCGAAGCAGACGGAATAGTAGGACCTGTGACTTGGAAGTCACTTATTTCAAAATTGAATTTAACGCTTCCTTCCAGAGGAGATGTAAATAGAGATAATCCCCAAAATCAAAAAGAAGACCAGATACAATTTCCTACTCCTTTTACAAGGGAATTAAAGGAAGGGCTCCAGGGAGATGATGTGAAGTTATTGCAGGGAATGCTTTCAGAACTTAAATATTATGATGGAGATGTAACTGGTACATATGACGATGTCACTTCAAATGCAATAAGATCTTTCCAACAGTATTATTCTTTAAATCCCACTGGAATTGCGGATGTAGATACGTTTAAAAAACTGTTAGAAGTGGATGCGCAAGTGAAAGCGGTCAAGGGGTTTTATATTCAAGGAAAAGGCGGATATGGTCACGGTGTTGGAATGACGCAGTTTGGTGCAAAAGGAATGGCAGAACAGGGATTTAAGTATGACGAGATAATAAAGTACTACTATACTGGAGTAGATATAGATAAGGTAGATACTTCCAATATTAATGTGAAAGTAAAAATAAGCTTAGATGTTACAAGTCAGGATATAAAGGTTACGAGCAATCAGCCTTACAATGTCATATACAAAGTAAAGGATGATAGCACAGGTCAGATAATTGAAAAACAGGAGACTTTTTCGCCTGATTCTGTAACTTCTATAAATTATCTAGATGGAAATATTTTAATTGCAAATTCGCAATCTCCTGAAATAAGAACTTTGGTAGATGTGGTCAGGATTGTACCTACTAACGAGGGAGTGCTATTTTACGTTAACAAGGCAAGGCCTTATGAGGGAGAATTTAGAATATATCCAAGTCCCAACTCTATTTCTTCTGGTTTGGACTTAATAAATGTGCTTCCGATTGAAAAGTATCTGAGGGGAGTAGTGCCAGCAGAGATGGCGCCTTCTTGGCCTGAAGAAGCGTTAAAAGCTCAAATTCTTGCAGCTAGAACTTACGCTTTAGTAAGAATAAAAGATGAGAATATTTTTGACGTTTACGACACAACTCTGTCGCAAGTTTACAAGGGGGTTTCTATTGCTGATCCTAAGATTGACCAGCTGATTGAGTCTACAAAAGGGGAGGTAGTTTTATACAACGGGAAATTAGCAGATACTGTCTATAGTGCTTCTGCGGGAGGTTATACGGTAGATTCATCTTATGCCTGGAAAAAGGATGTACCTTATTTGAAAGGCAAACCCGACCCTTATGATACTTCTAAATACGCTACTTATTGGTGGAATGTGAGCATTGCTAAAAGTCAAATAGAAACTGCATATCCTCAGATTGGGGCTGTTTTAAATGTTGAGATTACTAAGAGGATATTTGACAGACCTGTGGAGATTAAGATTACGGGGACGAAAGGAATTATCACTGTGGGGAATGAGGATTTTAGAAAGGCTATTGAAGATGTGGCAGGACAAAAACTCTTTACATCAGATTATTTTGACATTGCAGTACAAAATTAATTCGAAGTCCTCCTTTAGGAGGGCTTTATACTGTAGTTTAGCCGCTTTGCAACTCCGGAGCATTAACACAAAATGCCACTTAAATAAGAAAGACTTTCTCAACAAACTGAAGCCTTCCTTTGGGAGGGCTTTTTTTGTCAAGTTGCTTTTTTACGAGAGATAGAATATATTATAATTACAAAAAAAGTTGAATTGGGTGATTGTATGATAGAACTCACACAGGAAAAAGAAAAAGCTATTTTAGTTGCTATAATTTCATCTCCTGAGGATGAAGAAACTTTAGAAGAATTGAAGGAATTGGCAGATACGGCTGGAGCCGAAGTGGTGGGAGTAATTACACAAAAAAGAAAGAGCATAAACAAAGCCCATTACATTGGTAAAGGCAAATTAGAAGAATTGAAAATGTTTGTAGAAAATATGCAGCCGGACCTTGTAATCGTAAATGATGAGCTTACGGGAACCCAAATAAAAAATCTTGAAGATGCTCTGGGAGTAAAAATCGTAGATAGGACTAATCTTATATTAGATATATTTGCTAAAAGGGCTCGCTCAAAAGAGGGAATGCTACAGGTAGAGTTAGCTCAGCTAAAATATCGTTTGCCAAGGCTTGTAGGCTTAGGAGGACAACTTTCTAGATTAGGAGGAGGAATAGGTACAAGAGGACCCGGTGAGACAAAGCTAGAGGTAGACAGGAGGCATATAAGAGAAAGAATAAAGGCTATAGAAGAAAAGCTTGAAGAGCTTGAGAAACATAGAAATTTACAGAGGCAAAGAAGGAAGAAAAATCAAATCCCTGTTGTGGCAATTGTGGGGTACACCAATGCAGGAAAATCGACCTTGTTAAATGCTTTGACAGGTGCTGATGCTTATGTGGAAGATAAATTATTTGCCACATTAGATCCAACTGCTAGAAAGCTTGTACTTCCTTCAGGCAGAGAAGCTATTTTGACCGATACAGTTGGGTTTATAAGAAAACTTCCGCATGACCTGGTAGAAGCTTTTAAATCTACTTTGGAAGAAGTGAAATATGCGGATTTGCTGCTGCATGTTATTGATATAACATCTCCTGACATGGAAGAAAAAATAAGGGTTGTAGAAAAGGTGCTTTCTGATTTGGGAGCAATTGAAACTCCGCGAATAAATGTCTATAACAAGATAGACCTTTTAGAAATTGTACCTTCTGGGAATAACAGAGATATTTACATATCTGCAAAAAATAAAATAGGGTTAGACAGGCTTTTAGAAGCTATTGAAAAGGAACTTTTCAAAGATACCGAGGTGGTAAGTTTTTTGTTCCCTTACGAAAAAACGAGAGAGTATAATTATTTAAAAGAAAGAGGGAAGGTGATTGAGGAGAATTTTGATGAAAAGGGTATATTAGTAAGAGCAGAGGTTACTTATGAGATAAAAGAAAGGTTAAGAAATTTTATTATCTCTTAATAGCATTGTATTCTGCTTTTTCTTGTGCTTTAACATTTTTTACTATTTGTACGATTTTTTTATAAGATTTTTGTGTGCCATAAGTTACAAGAGGTCTTCCCAGCACAGGAAATTTTAGTGCAATTGAGAGGAATCCTCCAATTTTCATCAACCAATTTGTAGCAGCAGTTGTGTCTACCAGCAAGAGCCCTTCGTTGGTATTAAAAAGATGGTAGTATAAGTCTTTTAAAGCTGGTTCTATGAGCTTTTTTGCATTTTTTACTCCCATGGAATATACATTATTGCCGTATTCGTCAGTTCCAATTAAGACTATATGGCCCGGATCGTTTTGTCCGTTTAATTTGTCAAAAAGAGGTATGTTTTCTATTTGTTCTTTTGATGGGGTTTTGTCTTCAGGAAGCTGACCAGTGTGGATATAAGCTGCTATGACAGAAGTATGTGTGCCTCCATAACAGTGATAGATTATGTGCATATAAAACTCTCCTTCCCTTATGTTGCAGTACTTATTGTCTGTGATTTTTGCTTTTTTTATACTGGGAAAAGAGATTTTAAATGTATAATTGTGGTGACCAGTGGAAAAATAAAAATAAAATTTAAAATTAAGCAGGAATTTAAGATTTTTTAAAGAATATTATAATAAAAGAAAATGTTTTAGGGGGCTTGAAAATGTTAATAAGAGAGTGCGCTGGAGGAGTTGTATTCAAAGGAGACAGTGTATTTATCCTCAAAAATGAAAAAGGGGAATGGGTGTTACCCAAAGGGGTTATTAGAAATAATGAACTTCCCATTGACGTGGCCATAAGGAGAGTGTGTGCTGAAACAGGTCTTAAGTCGGTTGAAGTCCTTTCTACTGCTGGTGAGACCAGCTATGAGTTCTATTCTGTAACCCGTCAGCGTCCCGTCTTTAATAAAATCACCTGGTATCTCATGACGACGAGTGAAGAAGAATTTAATATAAGCAAGGAGGACGGCTTTGTTGATGGAGGATTTTTCCCCATAGACAAGGCATTGGAGATGATTACCTACAGTCAAGATAAATCACTTGTAAACGTTTCTTACTTTAAATACAAAACTCTCACAAAAGCGCTGGCTTAAGGTTGTAAAATAGAAAGGACTTTGATTTTTAAAGCCGGCAACGGCTTTATTTTTTGGCTATAATTTGGTATAATGACAAATGGGGTGTTAGCTTGGGCAAGATTTATAAAACTCTTCTTGGATATGGAGTTGCTGAAATTGAAATAAAAAAGTCTAGATTCATAGGTCATGCAAGTCCTGTAGCCTCTGAGGAAGAGGCTATAAAATTTATTGAAAAAATACGGTCTGAACATCGGCTTGCAACTCACAACGTTTATGCTTATGTGGTAGGGGAAAATGATGAAGTACAGCGTTTTAGTGATGATGGAGAACCTTCAGGGACAGCAGGTATGCCTGTTTTGAGTGTTATAAAAAAAGAAGAAGTAAAAAATGTAGTTGTAGTTGTTACACGCTATTTTGGCGGCATACTCTTAGGAGCGGGTGGATTAATAAGAGCCTATACAAAAGCAGCTAAAATGGGAATAGATGCAGCGGGAATAGTAGAAAGGATTCCGGCTAAAGAGATTGAACTTACTTTTGATTATAATCTGCTTGGTAAAGTACAGAATGAGCTTTTAAGAAAAGATTATTTGATAAAAAATATCTCTTATACGGATAAGGTTATTATGACGTTGCCTGTTATAGAAAACAAAGTTTTAGAGTTTGAAAATTTTATTATTGATTTAACTGCCAGTCGCTGCGAGATAAGAGTAAAAGAAGATGTGTACCTTTTTAAAAAGGATGGAAAATACATTTTGTAAGGGGAGATGGAGAAGGTTAGGAGGTAGAAAAAATGGATTGGGACTATGTAGAGGACGCTATGAAAAGAAAAGTATGGGCAGTTGTAGGTGCGCTCCCTAGGGAAACAAAGTACGGTTTTCAGATCTATAAAACCCTCAAATTAAATGGGTATACTGCTTACCCCGTAAATCCTAAGTTTGAAGAAGTGGATGGAGACAAATGTTATGATTCTCTTTCTAGTTTACCTGTAGTTCCAGAGGTCGTAGATATGGTCGTTCCACCTACAAGAGGAGAAAAATACATAGAAGAGGCTGCTAAGTTAGGAGTGGAATTTATATGGTTTCAGCCGGGATCTGAAAGTGAAGAATTGATTGAAAAGGCTAAAAATCTAGGATTAAAAGTTATACACAATACTTGCGTGATGTTAGAAACTGACAAGAGAAAATAAGAGGGGATTTCTCCTCTTATTTTCATTTTCGTGGCTTTGAGAGGATTTCATATATGCCTATTGAAAATAGCAAAATTGCGAATATTTTCTTAAGAAGAATTGCTTTAGTTACAATAGCTATATTGGCACCTACTAGGCTACCTATTATTCCACCTGTGATTATGAGTGGAAGTATGGAGTATTTTATGTTTCTCTTTTTTAAGTGATATATAAGGGCAATTACAGCTGTGGGAATGAAGGAGAGTAAATTTACGCTCTGAGCTGTATGCTGTTCTACGCCCATTATTATAGTGAGAGCAGGAATAAGTATTGTGCCTCCTCCTATCCCCATTCCGCCGATAATTCCTGAAAAAAGGCCAATAAAAAATAGCTTCATTGCACCCACATCCTGAAAGCGGCGGTTATCATTATTACACCGAAGATTTTCCTCAAAAGTGGAATTGAAACTTTGTTGAGAAAATACGCTCCTATAATTCCACCAAGAGTTTCGCCTATGGCTACGTTGATTGTGAGGGGGAGGTCTATTATTTTGCTTTTAAGGTATATAAAGCTACTTATCACTGTTAAAGGGAGAATTATAGAGATCGCTGTGGCATGAGCCTTGTGGTCCTCTATGCCTAGCAAAAATACCAGAGCAGGAACTATCAATGTTCCACCTCCTGCTCCTAGAAGCCCGTTTATGAAGCCTGTTGAAATGCCTATTATAAATAGCTTTATTATATTTTTTGACATTGTATCACCTTATTATCTTTTTGATATTAGTTTTCCTCTAAAAACTTTAACTATTCGAATTTCCATTTGACAGATGTAGTTTTATCAGTTTAAAATGGGTATAGCAATGTATTTATGGAGGTCTTTAAAATGGTGGCAAACAATATTCTTGATTTGATAGGGAAAACCCCTGTGGTAAAGTTAAATAAAGTTCCTGATAAAAATAGCGCTGAAGTGTATTTAAAGCTTGAGTTTTTTAACCCTGCCGGCAGTGTTAAAGACAGAATTGCTTTTGCAATGATTGAAAGGGCAGAAAGAGAAGGGTTGTTGAAAAAAGGCAGTGTGATTGTGGAACCCACCAGCGGTAATACAGGAATAGGGCTGGCAATGGTGGGGGCTGCAAAAGGATATAAAGTTATAATAGTCATGCCTGACACCATGAGCATGGAAAGGCGGATGCTTTTGGCTGCTTACGGGGCAGAGGTGATTTTGACTCCTGGAAAACTGGGCATGGAGGGAGCTATTAGAAAAGCAGAAGAGTTAGTTAAGCAGAACAAGAACTACTTCATGCCTCAGCAGTTTGAGAATTTGGCAAATCCTCTCATTCATGAAGAGACTACTGCAAAGGAAATAATAGAGGATTTTAAGGAAGGTTTAGATGCTTTTGTAGCGGGTATAGGTACAGGAGGAACTATTACAGGAGTTGGTAGAGCCCTTAAAAAAATTTTTCCAGATATAAAGATTGTGGGGGTAGAACCTTACTCTGCCGCAGTTTTATCTGGAAGAGAACCGGGTCCCCACAAAATTCAGGGAATTGGAGCAGGCTTTATACCCAAAGTCTTGGATAGAGAAGTGCTAGATGAAGTGATACCAGTGAAAGATGAAGATGCCTTTGAAATGACTAGAATTTTGGCCAAAAAAGAAGGTGTTTTGGCAGGGATTTCTACTGGTGCTTCTTTGTGGGCAGCGCTTAATGTAGCTAAGAAATTAGGAAAAGGGAAGAAAGTCCTTGCAATAGCGGCAGACAGCGGAGAGAGGTATTTAAGTACGCAGATTTTCAGAGAATATTAAGGAGGGATGTTTATGGCTGGACATTCCAAATGGGCTAATATAAAGCACAAAAAAGAAAAAATGGACGCTAAAAAAGGGAGAATCTTTACTAAACTTACAAAAGATATTATAAAGGCGGCAAAAGAAGGAGGGGGAGACCCCGAGACTAACAGTAAACTGAAATTAGCAATTGAAAGGGCAAAAGCTTTTAATTTGCCCAGTGAAAATATTCAAAGGGCTATTAAAAAGGGTACTGGTGAATTAGGAGGAGCAAAGCTTGAAGAGGTAATTTACGAAGGATATGGCCCGGCAGGTACAGCTATAATTGTTGAGGCTTTAACCGACAACAAGAACCGCACAGCAGGTGAAATAAGGCATATTTTTGACAGAAATGGCGGCACTCTAGGGGCTGCTGGATCTGTCACATGGATGTTTGACAAAGTAGGGGTTATAGTGGTAGAAAAAACCGATTCTATAAATGAAGAGGACTTGATGATGGTGGCGATAGAAGCCGGAGCGGAGGATTTTTCGGCAGAAGAGGGAGAATTTGAGATTATAACTGACCCTTCTAATTTCCAGGAAGTAAGGGAAGCTATAGAAAAAGCAGGATATAAAATTTCTGAGGCAGAAATTACAATGCTTCCTAAAAACACCATTAAGCTAAGTCCTGAAGACTATGAGAAATTCGAGAAATTGATTGACAAACTTGAGGACAATGACGATGTTCAGAATGTTTACCACAATGTAGAATTAGAAGATGAGGAGGAATAAAAAGAAAGAGATAGACAGCTAAATATGCTCTATCTCTTTCTTTTCTTTTTCTGTAAGTATTTTATGTAAGTCAAGGTTAATAATCAACCTACCGTTTAGGTTGATGATAGAAGTTATGTACTCTCTTCCAATCCCTTTTATTATGTCTGGCGCTTCTTGTATTGTGGAATCTTCAACTCTTAAAACTTCTGTCACTGAGTCTACTATGAACCCTACAGGCCTTTCTGTGACATTTACCACAATTATTCTGTTGTTTTCATTTTTTTCTGATGTGGGCAGATTAAATCTTTTCTTTAGGTCTATTATTGGGATTACTGTGCCCCTCAAGTTAGTTATTCCTTCTACAAAGGAAGGCGCATCTGGCACTTTGATGATGGTTTGAAGCCTTATGATTTCTACCACCTGATTGATGTCTACACAAAAGTCCTCGTTGTTTAATTTAAATACTACAATCTGTTTTGGCATTTACATCTCCTCCTTCTAAAGATATTATTCGATATTTTTTGACAAAATCCTGCAAGAAGAATAAATTTTTTAAAATTGGTTATAATTACATAAAACAGGAGGAGATGTTATGAAAAAGATAATTTCCTATAAGATGGTTGCTATATATATTTTTGCAGTATTTTTGGGAGCGATGACGGGATACTTCATAAGCGTTAAACAAAATGAGATGGAAAGAGAAGCAAAAAATGCAAAGTACGAAAAGCCATTTCCCATTCAACAACAAGCTCTTGCTGAAAAAACAGATTTCCATAAAAAGTTAATTTTTGAGACAAAATACCTCGAGAACGGCGAGGTTGTGCGAGAAGAACAAAAGCTTACCCCTTCCCTTTATGGCAAATCGAGGGAGGAACTCCAGAAGATATACTCTGGCTGGAAGGTGATAAAATTTGAGGATGAAGAGATAGTTTTATACAGGGAAAAAGAAGGGTTACCTGCAGATTATTACATTATTTCTGTGGTTGACGGCTATGTGGTTTTGCTCAAAAGCGATGGGAACGGGCACAAAGAAGTTATAGAAAAGACTGACATTCCTCTTGAAAGTTTGACGCCTTTTGATAGGGAAAGAGTAATTAAAAATATAATTACAAAAGATAAAGATGAAGCTTACCAGATACTAGCAAATTTAAGCTCTTAAAAGAGTCTAAGTCCCTGTTTTTGAAGTTAAGAAACAGGGACTTAATTTTGTCTTTGAAAGCCGAATATTGCCTTGATATCAAGGGAAGAAGATATTATAATGAGATAAAAGGCAATTTAAAAATGATATTTTTATTTCACAATAGGAGGTACTGAAGCTTATGGAATTTCTAACGCCTGGAGAAAGAGTCAAAAAAATAAGGAAAATGCTTAAAATGAAGCAAAGAGAGCTGCAGGCTGAAAATATCACAAGAGGTTTTATAAGCATGATTGAAGGCAATCGAACTACTATGAGCAGAGAAACTGCTTCTATCATCGCAGAAAAATTTAATAAAAAAGCTCAAGAACTTGGCATTGACTTAAACATAGATGGTGACTATCTTTTAATGACCCCTGCAGAAGAGGCGGAGTATTACTGTATTCAGAAATTAAGTCGGATTAATACTATAGAAAATTTGGAGGAACTAAAAGAAATATTTGAAATTGCAGATGAATACAAGTTAAAAAGAGTGACTGCTTTAGCTTACATAAAAATAGGAGATGTGATGTATAAAAATCAACATTTTCAGGAGGCTTTTATCAATTACCACAGGGCCCTGGATATATTATTACTCAACAACATAAAGGAACAACTGCCCTACGTCTACAACATGTTGGGAGCTTGTAAAGTAGCCTTATTAGAGTATTCTGAAGCGATAATGTATTTTCAAAGGGCTTTAGAATGTGCAGAAGAGGTGAATGATATTGAAATAAAAATCAAAGCAAGTTATAACAACGCCTTGTGTTACAGATGTATTGGCAAACCAGCGCTTTCAATTGATTATATTGAGAAATGTTTATCTGTACTAGATAAAGAAAAAGATTTTGAACACTATGTATATGCAAAATCAATAGAAGCAAACTCCTATAGAGACATGAAAGAATATGATAAGGCTTTAGAAATATTTAAAGGACTAGTCGAAGAAATAAAAGATGATGATAGTCTTTTATTGGGGTTTCTTTATACAAATATTGGAGAAGTTTATATAGGAAAAAATGATTTTGAAAAATCACTGGAATATTTCAATAAAGCTGAAAGGATCAGGCGCAAAGAAGATAAAAATCTACTGTCCCATACTCTTATTGAAAAGGCAAATCTTTATATAAAAATGGGTCTATATAAGGAAGCGCTTTCTTCATTGGAAGAAGGGCTTGAAATATCTTACAGGAACAAAGATGTGGAATATATAGTAAAAGGCAGTTATCTTCTGTCGGAGGTATATAAGGAATTAGGGAATAAACAGGCTATCATAGAAACATATAAAAAGCTGGCAAACATTCTCCAAAATATGGGTAATAAAAAAGAAGCTTTAAAGGTTTATATAGAACTGGCATTGCTTTATATTGAGGATAACGATGTGAGTAATGCTAAATACTTTTTAGAAAAAGCCAGAGAAGTAGCCAAATAAAAAGCAATAAAAAAATAAAAAATATATTGCATTTCTATTTTTTTATGTTATAATAAGAGCAAAAAGAGTAAAATATTAAGAGGAGTAACAGAATGAGGGAACTTAAGATGATACTCACATCACTGATACTCCTTATGTATATGGGGCTTTTATTGTAATTCCAAAAAAACCTATTTAAACAAGAGGAAAAGTATATAGAAAAGTTGTTCAAATCAAATGAATATGTAAATTTCAAAGGGAAGATATTTCTAATAATAGACAGAGGAACTTTTTCTGCAGCCACAAGATTTGCCATGTTCTGCAAAGAAACTGGTTTTGCTACATTGATAGGGAGAAGTACTTCAGGAGATGGTTCACTTACCTCATATATGAGGCTTCCCAACAGTGGATTGATTGTGAGATTTGAAGCCGGCACAGTTTTAAACCGAGACGGGGGTTCATTTTTTATAGAAGGTGTAAAACCGGACATAGAATTAGACGTTCCAGATACAAATGCTGGCTATCCAGAAGTAAGAGCAGAAATATTGAAGCAAAAGACAGTTGAAGTGATTAAGTCTTTAGAAAAAGGCAAGTTCTAAAAGGGGTGGAGGTTTATGATTATAAAAGTATTGATAAACTGTTAAAAGATTTAAATGTAAAAAGGGTGGAAGGTTTGGTGTAAGAAGACGCCAATATAAGTATAAATGGCTTTTACATTTGGGTTGTAGCTGAAATTGTAACTTACAGTTACAAAATTGAAATTTTTTACTGGCGATATATGAAAAAATGAGAAAAATGGAGGAAAGTGTGGATAAGTTCACCAAAATGAAATATCAGAAGAGTTTATGGACATTTTTGCTATTTTACTGGGAGAGATAAGAATGTTAGGATAAAATTGAAAAAGTTGTGGCTTTTATTGATGATATTTACTTTTTTGTTTGGGATACTGACATATATGGCGCAATTTCAGCTTGTGTGAAAAACGAATTGTCTTAATCTAAAGGGGAAAGTTTAATTTTATATTGCAACTTTATTCCATGGAGGTTATATAAATGGAGACGATAAAGAAATACATCTTAAAGTACAAGTTTTTAATTCTGGTAAACGCTATACTTATAATTTTCGTGTCAGCTCTTAAAGCTCTGCAGGCGATACTTTTTAAAATAATTGTTGACACATCCGTTGGAAATTTAAATTACAGCATTTCTACGTTAATATGGTATTCAGTAGGGTTTTTAATAGCGGTATTTACAGCTGAAACCCTGTCAAAGGCGGCTTCAGCAGCTTTTAATAAAAAAGTATTGATAGACTACAAACAATCCATCATAGAAAGTTTCATAAATTCTAGAAGAAGAAAAATTACAAGCTCAGAATTGATATCTTTACTCAGCAACGATGTGAGAATGATAGAGAATAACTATTTAACAAGCCTCATTAATATTATAGAAGACGTTTTACTATTTATCGTGTCTTTATATCTAATACTTCGAATAAACATTTATCTCACTATAGTCATTTTCATTTTTGGCTGGGTTCCAGTGATTGTGCCTCAGCTTTTCACAAAAATAAACCAGGAACTAAAGGGGCAGTACCTTAAAAAACTTGAGAGGTTTACCAATAGGATAAAAGAGATGTCTCAGGGATTTGAAGTAATAAAAGCTTTTAACATAGAAAATAAAATCCTCAATATGGCATCAAAAGATAACAAAGATGCAGAAATGGCGGGGTATAAATCCGATGCATTTCAAGGATTTCAGGGGGCTTTGTCTATCGTGTCAGGATTTGCAATGTTTTTTGTGAATATTCTCGTAGCCACATATTTGGTTTTAAGAGGCTACATAACAGTAGGTTCTATGATTGCCGCTGTACAGCTTATGAACTACATAGTAAATCCTTTAATTTCTGCATCTGTATATGCTACAAAGATAAAATCTGTTGAAAAAATAGCAGATAAAATCCAAAAAGAAGTAATAGACGTAAGCAAAGAGGAAGTCTCACAGGGAGATAAACCTTTTGAATTTAAAAATTCCATAGAAATCAAGAACCTAACCTTTTCCTACGATGGGAAGAGGAATGCTTTGTCAAACATAAATATAAAACTTGATAAAGGCAAAA
>NZ_JBNATX010000041.1:0-15081 GCF_049701115.1 Caldanaerobacter sp.
GCCAAGTTTAGTTATCGCTTTGACAACAAGTCGCATTTACACACAAAATGCCACTCTTTAAACTTTGTCAACAGTCTGTATCCGCCACTAATTGGCGGATTATTTCTTTATTGACTTTTGAAGAGGAGTATGCTATTCTTTTATTAGATAATGAGAATTATTCTCAATATCAAATATTACTGTATATCAATTTGATGTCGAAAAGAAGGGAGGCATTAGCTTGGTAGAGAAAGTGAGTACTCTGGATAAGCTGCCTGTTGGGGCAAGGGGGAAAATAGTAAAAATTAAAGCAGTGGGAGAGCTGAGAAAGCGGCTTGTAGATATGGGAGTAATTTACGGTACAGAAGTAAAAGTAGAAGGAATGGCGCCACTTGGAGACCCGATTGAAGTTACAGTGATGGGCTACAGGTTAAGTCTTAGAAAAAGCGAAGCTTCTCAGATAGAAATCGAGGTGATATAATTTGTTAAAAAAGGGAGGAATTGTATTGCCTCTTTCTATGCTTCCACCGGGGAAAAAGGCTATGGTAGTTGATATACTAGGAGGCGAAGGTATAAGAAGAAGGTTGATTGAAATGGGTATTGCAAGAGGAGTAGAAATTCTGGTTGTAAAAAATGATGTAGGTCCACTTATAGTAGGAGTTAAGGAGATGAGGTTTGCTTTAGGTTTTGGTATGGCACAAAAAATATTGGTTGAAGAATTGTAGGGGAGGTCAAAATGGAAAAGATGGGCGTTTTAGGGGACAAAAAAGAATTAGTAGTCGCATTGGCGGGCAATCCGAATTCAGGTAAAACAAGCTTATTTAATGAGCTCACTGGAGCAAGACAGCACGTAGGCAACTGGCCAGGAGTTACTGTTGAGAAAAAAGAAGGAAGGCTTAAGTTTGAGGGTGTGGATTTTAAGGTGGTAGACCTTCCTGGCACTTACAGTTTGGGGGCTTACACGGAAGATGAAGTGATTGCCAGGAATTTTATAATACACGATAAGCCAGATGTTGTGATTAATGTGGTAGATGCCACTAATCTGGAAAGAAATTTGTACCTTACAATGCAGCTTTTAGAGATGAATGTAAATTTGGTTGTGGCTTTAAACATGTCAGATGAAGCGAAGGCTAAGGGTATTGAGATTGATAAAGATAAACTGTCACAGCTTTTGAAAGTTCCAGTTGTAATGACAGTGGCTACTAGAGGAATAGGTGTAAAAGAGTTACTGGAGAATGTGCTGAAGGTAGTAGAAGCTAAAGGAGAGGGCTATCGCATAGATTATGGCAAAGAATTAGAAGAGGGCATTTCTGAGCTTGAAAGTTTGATTAAGGAAGATGAAGAGCTTTCAAAGAAGTTTTTTCCTAGGTGGCTGGCTATTAAATTCATAGAAAATGATGAGAACATAATGAAAGAGTTTTCACACAAAACGGCATTGATGGAGAAAGTCAAGTCGATCCAAAAGAAGTTAGAAGAGATTTTTGGAGAAGATGCAGAAGTTGTTGTTGCTGATAGAAGATATGGAATCATTTCTGGCATAGTAAGGGAATGTGTGAAAAGGAAGAGAGCTCCTGAAGAGAGGTACACTTTATCTGACAAAATAGACAGGATTGTAACGAATAAGTACCTTGGCATTCCAATATTTCTTGTAGCTATGTGGGCAGTTTTTGAATTCACTTTCGCTTTGGGCAATCCCTTATCAGACTGGATAGAAATGTTTTTTGACTGGCTGGGTGAAGTTACAGCCTCCTGGCTTTTGTCAATCGCTGCACCTGATATTTTAATTTCCTTTATAAGAGATGGAATAATTGCAGGAATCGGTTCTGTATTGGTATTTATACCACCGATTTTCCTTCTATTTTTTGCAATTTCTGTGCTTGAAGATAGTGGTTATATGGCAAGAGCTGCTTATGTTATGGACAGATTTATGACTGCTTTAGGACTTCATGGCAAATCTTTCATACCTATGCTGATAGGTTTCGGCTGCAATGTGCCCGGTATAATGGCCACTAGGACTTTGGAAAATAAGGAGGATAGACTGGTTACTATCCTGGTAAATCCTTTGATGTCTTGTGCTGCAAGGCTTCCTGTGTATGTGCTTTTCGCGGGAGCTTTCTTTGCTAAGAATCAAGGGCTTGTGGTGTTTTCTATATATCTTCTGGGAATAGTGCTGGCAATTGTAATGGCTAAGATATTTAAAAAATTTCTTTTCAAAGGAAAGACAGCTCCTTTTATCATGGAGCTACCTCCTTACAGAGTACCTACTGTAAAAGGGTTGCTTATTCACATGTGGGAGAGAGGAAGTTTATTTGTGAGAAAAGCGGGCACTATAATTTTGGGAGTAGTTGTGCTGGTGTGGATTTTATCTAGTCTTCCTGGTGGAGTGGAGTATGCTAGTGCCGAAAGCTATATTGGAAGATTGGGAAGCGCTGTATCCCCTATTTTAAAGCCGGCTGGATTTGGCACTTGGGAAGCAGCTTCGGCTCTGATATTTGGAGTTTTAGCGAAAGAAACTGTTGTAGGTACTCTTGGTGTAGTATATGGGGCAGAGGGGGATGCCCTGATACAAGCTATAAGGCAACATTTTACTCCCCTTTCTGCATACGCATTTATGGTAATGACTCTTATATACATTCCGTGTGTAGCTGCGATTGCTGCTATAAGGCGTGAGACCAATTCATGGAAATGGACTTTCTTTGCTATAGGATACACTCTGATTCTCGGATGGCTAATGGCAGTTTTGGTATATCAAGGAGGGCGAATTCTAGGACTTGGCTAAAAATTTTGTAAAATGGGAGGGAAAAGGTGTTTGATGTGGAATATATTATATTAGTGGGAGCAGGACTTCTTTCGACTGCCATGATTTTGATTGGAATTAAGGGACATTTTAAAAAAATTGATAAGTGTCGTAGCTGCCCTTTTGGAAGGGAGTGTAAAATGACTTGTAAAAATTAAATTTAGGGGGGAGAGGCGATGGAATGGCTTAAAGTATTGAAAGAGGATGTTTTAAGATTTTTAAAGGAAAAAGAAGGGAATAAATCTACATTGGAAGAAATAGCAATTGAGAGTAAGGTAGATAAAGAAGACGTAATTGAAGCAGTAAAAAGTTTAGAAAAAGATAATTTTGTAAACTTTGAAAGGCAAGAAGTTTATCTTACAGAAGACGGGAAAAAAGAAGCTGAAAGTATATATGAAAAACACAATTTTGTAGAAAGCCTATATGGGCACCAAATTGCTCATGCTTTGGAGCATTATGCAATGAAGGATATGAAAAAAGCTTTTGAAGTAGCCTCTTCCCCTAAAAAATTAAAAGATTTTAAAGAGCAACAGGTGGGTTTTGTTGTGCGAATTTCTATAGATAATCCTATGATTTTGTCAAGACTGATAGGGTTAGGGTTTGCCCCTGGTAGCTATTTCAAAATTATAAAAAAAAGGGAAGATTTTTTAGTGGTAGAGTCCCACGGAAGATTAGTGGTACTGGGAAAAGAGGTTGGCGATGGGATAGAGGGGGTAGAAACTTTTGAGGATTCTTCTGGTCGGACAGCCTAATGTAGGGAAATCTTTATTTTTAAACACCTTAACTGGTACAAAGGTCATTGTTTCTAATTATCCCGGTACCACTGTAGATGTCACTGAAGGAAAGATAAAGGTAGGGGATGAGTACTGGGAATTTGTAGATACTCCTGGTATTTACAGCCTTACACCTTCCAGTGAAGAAGAAAAAGTAACTTATAGATTAGTGCTGGAAGAAAATTATGACTTTGTGATTCACGTTTTAGATGCACTTGCTTTAGAAAGGAACCTCATAATCTCTCTTCAATTGGCCGAATTAGGTATTCCCTTTATGATAGCGGTAAACTTTTATGAAGAAGCCTTAAAAAAGGGTGTAAAGATAGACCTTGAAGCCTTGCAGGGATTACTTGGAGTTCCTGTAGTGGTAATAAATCCTTTTAAGAAAGAAATTGAAAAATTAAAGAAAGCTTTTGATTTGGTTAAAAGGCCTAACTATTCTATTCATTATGATGACCATATAGAAGAGATGATAAAGGTAATAGAAAAGGAGATTGATTATGGAGGAAGGCTTTCTACAAGAGGTATTGCTGTAAAGATATTAGAAGAGGGAGAAATGATATGTAAAATCCTCAATTTGAGAAGGTTCGAACATTTGAAGGAACAGTACAAAGAAGTGCATCCAAATGTCACTAAGGATATAGTCATAACTAGAGCAGGATACGCTTTTTATATTTCTCAAAAGATTTTGACTTATAAAGAAGATAAGCCAAAAAAGCTAAATGCGTTAGATGATTTCATACTTAACAATCCTGTAGGAAGTGTCTTGTTCAGCATAGGTGTTTTATCTCTTGTATTTTTGGGATTGTTTTATATAGGTGGGTGGTTCCAAGACACACTGGGGAGCTTATTCGAGGGATATGCGGGAAGCCTTGGTAGATATCTTGCTAGTTACCATCCTCTTTTCAATGTTTTGGTAATAAATGCCTTTATAGGTCTTTCAGCAGGAATAAGCATTGCCGTTCCTTATGTGGGTTTATTCTACATTTTCCTTACCTTTATGGAGGATACAGGGCTTTTATCCCGCTTTATAATAGCCCTCAATGGATTAATGTCAAGACTAAATCTTCCTGCTAAGGCGATAATCCCGCTGATGCTTGGATTTGGATGTAGTGTGCCTGCTATAAAATCCACAAGAGTATTGAGCAATTTTAAAGACAGATTGAAAGTAGCAATACTCTATTCTGTAGTGCCATGTTCCTCCCGAAACGCTATACTTTTTGGATTAGTGGGACATTATGCAGGAATAGGATATCTTGCATTAATTTATATCACTTTATTTGTTGTTTTTCTGATCACTTCAAAGATTTTGGGAATAGTTGTGTCAAAAGAAAGATTGCCGGTGGTAGAAGAGATGCCTCCTTACCGACTTCCTGTCGCAAAGAATTTGCTGGTTAAATCATGGGTGAGGATGGAGGATTTTGTGACAATTGTCATTCCTCTATTAATAGCCGGAGGCATATTGTATGGGATATTAGAGTATTATAACATTGCAGCTCTTGTGGTGAAGCCTTTTAGATACTTGACGGTAAATTGGTTAGGACTTCCTGAAAATACTATTATACCGATTTTCTATGGATTTCTACAAAAAGACCTTGTAATATCTATGTTAGCAAATGCTATGGGTACCTATGATTTTGGAAGTGTTTTAACAAAGCTTCAGATATTCACTTTTGGTTTGGCATCATCTATACAAATTCCCTGCATGATAGCTTTTGGTATGTTCATAAAAGAATTTGGCTTTGTAAAGGCGGCAGTCGTTACGCTTTCTGCTTTCATATACGGGATGCTGATTGCGGGTATAATTTATAAGGTTATGGTATGGATATAAAAATAAAATGAGGTGATATCATGGGAAAGATGTATTTTGAAAGAGAATGGCTAAAACACCTTCTCTTTGATGGATGGGAATACGAAAAACCCATACTTGTAAGCGGACCGGGTGGTTCAGGAAAACCGCTTATAGGAAATTTTTTTGCTGATGAGTGGTTGAGAAAAGGCGGAAGTGTAATTTTTATGACAGCCAGCACTTCAATTGAAACCCACAGGAGAATGATGAAATATTTGGGATGCGACGTGGAAAAGTATGAGGAAGAGGAACGAGTTTTTTATATTGAACTTTCACCTGAAATAGAAGAGGTAGAAGAAATCTCTAAAAATTCAATGAGAGCTAATTATGTCAAACCAGAAGTCTGGGACAAAGCAATAGATTTGGCAGGAAAGAAGGTCAAGAAGGATGGAGAATTAGGAACTCTCATCACCAGTGCTTCTTTAAATTTGCTATTTTTCTCAAAAACTTACGGGGAGAAGATGTATGAAAAATTAATATCCTTGGTAAGAGGTGAGGACAAGAGTTATTTTTATGTTCTAACTTTGAATAGCGATGCTTATAAAGATTGGGCAAGGGCTTTAGAGGAAGCTGCTTACAATCTTTTACTCAGCGGAATGAATGAAGAAATGAAGCTAACTTTGAAAGTAGTTAAAATGCATAATGTTGGATTCCAGGAGGAAGAGGTTATTGTGCCTCTTACAAAAGAGATAGTGATGGAGATAAAAAAAGAGGCAGAAAGTGGTAGAACAAATCTCATACCTCTTATCAGGAAACTGTAGGGGGTGTAATTAATGAAACTTCCGGCTTATTTTGAGATAGAGGGTTTAAAATTTAGTTTGCCGTCGTTTACCTTACTTGCTGGGCCTATGGCGGCTGCAAAACCCTTGTTTGCCCAAAAATTTATAGCTGCTTTTTTAAATGAAGTAGATGGTGCAAATGTGTTTTATCTTGCAACAAGTGCTCCTGTGGAGGGGATATTAAGGAATTTACAAGTGTTTGGATTAAAAGAAGAGAAAAAAAATATAACATTTTTTGACTATGATCCAGCAGTAAAAGAGCTAAAGAAGGAAGGGGATAATTATTATAAAGGAGATTACAGTGAGCCTGAAATATTAAAACAGATACTGGATTTAGCGGCTGAAAATACGATTATTGTTATACCCTCCTTTACACTTCTTCTTGTTAATACAGAAAGGAAAGAAGATCTTATAAGGACTTTACTTGGAACTTCTGAGAATAAGAATTTTATTTCATTTGTGGCTGTTAATTCAGATATGTTTCAAAATTACAATGAAAAATTGATGGAGGCTTCTGATAATTTATTGGAGTTTTTCAAAAAGGGAGAAAAGATTTTTCTAAAAGTCGTAAAATTCAAAGGAGAATATGATAGAGAAGAAACGGAGTTTAAATTTGAAAAAGAACTTTTTACAACTACAAAAAAAGAGGTGGCAGAGAGAACGGCAAAAATGATAAAGGCAAAGAGGAGTTAAGTCAACAAAACCCCTGCGGGAGCAGGGGTTTTGTTGAATAACAAAAGATGCTAAAATAGATGGGAGGAAGTTTATGAAATTTTTTACATTAAGACAAGATATTTTTCATGACATAATAGAGTGTTTGATCGCAGCATTAGAAGCAAAAGACGTTTATACGAAAGGTCACTCAACAAGAGTGGCGGATATGACTGTGGACTTGGCAAAAAAAGTGGGGTTGAGGGGAAAAGAGCTTGAGAAAGTACATATTGCGGCGCACCTACATGACATAGGCAAAATTGGGATTTCTGATCAGATATTAAATAAAAAAGGAAAACTTCTCCCACATGAATTTGAAATTATAAAGATGCATCCAGTAATTGGGTATAACATTTTAATAAAGTCAAAAAGGCTAAAGGAAATAGCGCAGATTGTGCTTTACCATCACGAAAGATGGGACGGTAGAGGGTATCCTGAAGGATTGAGAGAGACCAAAATCCCTTTGGGAGCAAGAATTATCTCGATTTGTGACAGTATTGATGCTATGGCTTCAAAAAGACCCTATAGAGAAAGTTTGCCTTGGGATCAGATAAAAAAAGAGGTTATAAGTAATAAAGGTCTTCAATTTGACCCTGTACTCGTGGATGAAATAGATGATTTTCTATGGGAGAAATGGAGGAAAATGTACGAAAATTATTGACATATGTCAACAAAGGTTGTATATTTAAATTGAACATATGTTTGAAATTTGGTGATTGTTATGGGGAAAAATCAAAAAAACCTTCTACCTCTCCTAATTAAAGTGTTAAAGGACAGGGGATTAAAAGTCACAGAAAAGCGACAGATTCTTCTTGATGTCTTTTTGAAAAATCCAGATAAGCATTTTGATATTGATTTACTCTATGAAGAAGTAAGGAAAAGATGGCCTCACTATGGAATTGCTACTTTGTACAGGAATTTGAAGATTTTAGTAGAAAATGATATAGTATCTGAAAACCTCATTGGAAATAAAAAATACTATGAGCTCAAGATGTTTAGTAAAAAAAGGGTACATGCGCACTTAATCTGTAAACACTGTGGTAGCATCGATGAGTATTACAGTCCGGAACTCATAAAGACAATAAAAGAAATAGAGAAAAGATATGAATTTGATATTTACTACGGTGAATTGAATTTTTATGGGATATGTAGTAAGTGCAAAACTCATTACTTTTCATAGTTTTTAAGAATAACAGGGGCAAATTAAAATGCCTCTTTTATTTTTTATTGACTTGTTTAAGATGCCATGATATACTAAATATTGAGGTACAAAACTCAACACATACTATATTTTGTACGCATATAAGTAATTTAGAAAAGGAATGGAGGCATACCTTATGGAAATTGAGATGAGAGTGATTAAAAGAGACGGGCGAGAAGTCGAATTTGATAAGGCAAAAATTTCAAATGCAATTTACAAAGCTTTTAAAGCGGTGGGAGAAGGGAAATACGAGGAAGCGTTACAAATTGCTGATGAAGTGACGACGTATGTAAAACAAGTTTTTGAAGGGATAGCCAGTGTTGAGCAAATCCAAGATATTGTAGAAGAATTTTTAATAAAAAGAGGATATGCTAAAGCAGCAAAAGCTTATATTCTCTATAGAAAACAGCACCAAGATATAAGAGAGTTCAAAAAGATGTTCATGGATATTGAAAAAATGGTAGATGAGTACTTGGGGAAACAGGATTGGAGAGTAAACGAAAATAGCAATATGAGCTATTCTCTTCAAGGGCTTAATAATCATATATCGAGTAGTGTTACTGCATATTATTGGTTAAACAAGATATACCCTAAAGAGGTGAGGGATGCACATATAAACGGAGATTTACATATTCATGATTTAGGACTATTATCTGTTTACTGCTGTGGGTGGGATTTGAGAGATTTGCTTTTAAATGGCTTTACAGGAGTTGAGGGAAAGGTTCAGAGTAAACCGCCGAAGCACTTCAGGTCAGCCCTTGGGCAGATTGTTAATTTTTTCTATACACTTCAAGGAGAAGCTGCTGGGGCACAGGCTTTTTCCAATTTTGACACATATCTTGCTCCTTTTGTGTACTATGATAATTTGTCCTACGAAGAAGTCAAACAAGCGATTCAAGAATTTATATTTAACCTTAATGTTCCAACAAGAGTAGGATTTCAGACTCCTTTTACAAATATAACCATGGATTTGGTTGTGCCTGAGATTATGAAGGACGAGCCTGTTATAATCGGCGGAAAGGTTTTGGACAGGACATATAAAGAATTCCAAAAAGAAATGGACATGATAAATATGGCTTTTGCTGAAGTTATGATGGAAGGAGATGCGAAAGGTAGAATATTCACATTTCCTATCCCGACATATAATATAACTAAAAATTTTGATTGGGATAGTCCTGTTGTAAACAAAGTAATGGAGATGACAGCTAGATATGGACTTCCTTATTTTAGTAACTTTGTGAACAGCGACTTAGATCCAAACGATGTAAGGTCAATGTGTTGTAGACTCAGATTAGATAATAGAGAGTTGAGGAGAAGAGGGGGAGGGCTTTTTGGGGCAAACCCTCTGACGGGTTCCATAGGTGTTGTGACGATAAATATGCCGAGGATTGGTTATCTGTCAAGGACTAAAGAGGAATTTTTCCAGAGGTTAGAAAGGTTCATGGACATTGCAAAGACCAGCCTTGAAATAAAGAGGGAAGTACTTGAGAAGATGACAGAAATGGGGCTTTATCCTTATTCTAAGTTTTACCTTAGAGATGTGAAAAAGAGGTTTGGCTATTACTGGCAGAACCATTTCAACACCATAGGGCTTATAGGTATGAATGAAGCCTTGCTGAATTTCATGGGAGTTACTATTGCCACAGAGGAGGGGAGGAAATTTGCCCTTGAGGTATTAGACTTTATGAGACATAAATTAGAAGAATATCAGCTGGAATCTAATTTTATGTACAATTTAGAGGCTACCCCTGCTGAGGGAGCTTCTTACAGATTGGCTAAAAAGGATCGAGAATTTTTCCCAGATATCATTACTGCGGGAGATGATGTGCCTTATTATACAAACTCTACTCAACTTCCTGTGGATTTTACTGAAGATATATTTACGGCTTTGGACTTGCAAGAGGAACTCCAGACTAAATACACAGGCGGTACAGTATTCCACGGCTTTATAGGAGAGAGCATTAATGATGTCAATACTTGTAAGGCATTGGTTAAAAAGATTGCTTACAATTACCGAATTCCTTATTATACGATAACTCCAACTTTTTCTGTATGTGAGGACCACGGTTACATTTCAGGGGAGCATGAAAAGTGCCCTTATTGTGATAAAGAATGTGAGATATACAGCCGTGTAGTAGGATATTACAGACCTATTAAGAATTGGAACGAAGGAAAGAAAAAAGAATTTGAGAAAAGGAAGGAATTTGTGATATGATGTACGATTTTTTGCCGGTTTCTTTCGTGGATTTCCCAGGGAAAATTGCAGCCACTGTGTTTACAAGTGGCTGCAATTTTAAGTGTCCATACTGTCATAATTCCTATTTGATAAAAGTAAGAGAAGGGAAGCGGACCGAAGAAGAATTCTTTGATTACCTTAAAAAGAGGGCAAATTTGATAGAAGGAGTGTGTATTACAGGCGGAGAACCTACACTTTGGAAAGGATTAGAAGATTTTATAAAAAATATAAAGGAACTGGGGTTTGAGGTGAAGCTGGATACAAATGGTTCACGGCCAGAGATACTTGAGAGGCTGATTGATAAAAAGCTGCTTGACTACATCGCCATGGATATAAAAGCTCCAAAAGAGAAGTATATCCTTTTTTTACAAAAAGAAGAAGATATAGAGAACGTGATAAAGAGTGTTGAACTCATAAAGGATTCTGGAGTTGAGTATGAATTCAGGACTACCGTAAACGATAAGTTGCTTACATTAGAAGATTTTGACTCTATTGGGACCCTCATTTCAAGAGCGAAAAGGTATGTGCTTCAGCGTTATAAATATAATGAAGGTGTGCTTGATAAAGAGCTTAGTGGAGAGGAAGATTGTGATTTAAATTTTATTCTTAAAGCAAAAGACATCGTATCCCAAAGAGTAAAAGAAGTTCTTATAAGAGATTAAATAACAATGGACATAAATCCAAAATAAAATTATAATGAAAATAGGTATAACTTGCTCTTTGGGAGAGAGGGAAAGGAATGTTTGAGGGCATACACGTATCGCTTAACTATCAAATACTTATACTGTTGTTTTTAGCTTCTTTTTATCTTTTTATTCATAATGCAGAAAAAGAAAAGTACATTTTGCTTTGGGGAGCAGCTTGGGGAAGCGATTTTATAAGGTATATCTTTGAATATGCGATAATATATAGGGATTTACCCAGTGTTTTTTCGATACAAGTTCTGATATACTTGTTAACCTTTTTTAGTCTTCTTTTTTTCTCATTAGGGTTTTTCAATTACTTTAAAGTAGATGCTGGTTATAAAAAATATTTAGGGATGTTATTTGCCTTTCCTGTATGGTATTTTATGGGTAAGTTCTTAAATGTTGCTAATTTCTTGGCTGTATTTCCTACTTATTTCTCTTTAGGGTTGATACAGTTTATATCTTCAACTTTCATACTAAGAAAGAAATACTACTATAAAGAAGGTTTATCCGGAATCATTATGGCCCTATTTATGCTTATAATAGGGATGAGGGAGATTACATTCCCTTTTATAAAGCATTTTAACCTAAGAAATTATTTTATTGATTTTGACCTTCTTTTTACACTAAAACTCATTCTTGTTCTTTTTCTCCTCATGCAATTTTACGAGGGAGCCGTATGGAAGCTGGCAAATTTTAATAAAAGGCAAGAGGAATTATTGAATTCTCTCTATCAGGAAAAAGAAAAGTTGAATATTACTTTAAGAAGTATAGGAGATGGAGTGATAGCGACAGACACAAAAGGAAGGATAGAGTTTATCAATCCAACCGCAGGAAAGCTTACGGGATATGAAGAGGGGGAAGCATTAGGTAAAAATATTGAAGAAGTGTTCAGGATAATCAACGAAGCAACTGGTGAAAAAGCAGAAGTTCCTGTAGAAAAAGTTTTGAAAAGTGGTCAAGTACAAGGGCTTGCGAATCACACTGCTCTTTTATCTAAAGATGGAAGGATAATCTCGATAGCTGATTCTGCTTCTCCTATAAAGGATGCAAAGGGGAATGTAATTGGTGTTGTTCTGGTGTTTAGTGATGTAACAGAAAAAAGGGAGTATGAGAAACTCCTTAAACAGTACGAATTTATTGTAAAGACTTCGGAAGAGGGAATAGGAAGCTTTGATTTAGAAGGAAAAATAAAGACATGGAACAGGGGTTGTGAAAAGATATATGGCTATAAAGCAGAGGAAATCATAGGTAAACACATATATACCGTTATACCAGAATTCGAAAGAGACAAGATAAATAGGGTCATTGAAAGGCTTCTCAAAGGAGAAGAAGTTGCTCCCTATGAAGGAATTAGAATAAGAAAAGACGGCAGGTATATAAATGTCCTTGTTTCAATTGCGGCTATAAAGGATGAACTGGGGAGATATACAGGTATTTCATTTATTTCTCATGACATAACTGAAGAAAAGAAAACGATGCTTTTGTTAAAAAGATATAAACTTTTGTTTGACAGCATAAATGACATAATCTTTTTTGCAAGATTTGATGATGGTAAAATTGTAGAGGCAAATAAGGCTGCAGAAAGGGCTTATGGTTATAAAATAGAAGAACTTTTAAATATGTATATTTTTTCCTTGTGCAATTGCAAGAAGGAGGGACTGTTTAGCTTACTCGAAAAAAGTGGCGAAGAAGGTGTGATATTAAATTTTGAATATGCGAAAAAAAGTGGAGAATTGTTTTATGGAGAAGCCAATATGATAACGGTGGATTTCGAAGAGGAAAAACTCATAATGGCTGTGGTTAGAGATGTGACAGAGAGAAAACTTGCAGAAGAACAGATAAGGCACATAGGTACCCATGACCTCTTAACTGGACTTTATAATAGAAATTTCTTCGAAGAGAAGCTTATGGAATTTGAGGAACGGGGAATAATTCCAGTAGGCCTTATTTTATGTGACGTGGATGGATTAAAACTTATAAATGATACTATAGGTCATAAAGCAGGAGATCAGCTTTTAAAGAAAGCTTCTGGAATACTGCAAGAATGCTTTAAAGGGGAGGAAGTAGTTGCAAGAATAGGTGGAGATGAATTTGCAATAATTCTTCCAGGAAGTGACAGAGGAAGTTTGGAGGAAGCTGTGGCTTCTATAAGAGAAAAAGTAGGAAAGACAATTTTTCAATTTGAAGGTGAGGAGTATCCCTTTAGCATCTCTATAGGATATTCGATAAAAGTGAACAGCTTGCAGAAATTGGAGCAAGTTTTTAAAGAAGCCGATGACAGCATGTACAGAGAAAAGCTTTTTCATAAAAGAAGCCACTACAGGAAGATGTTAGACTCCATTTTGAGGACTTACAGAGTAAGAAGGCCAGAGTTTACGAGGTTCGAGGAAGAGATCAAGAAGCTTTCTATAGAATTTGCAAGGCATATAAAACTTTCACCTATTAGAATAAAAAATTTAGAACTTTTAGCAGAATTTAGAGATATAGGCATGGTAGGAATTTCAGAAAAAGTGTTAAAAGATAATCCGCTAACGGATGAAGAATTGAAGGAATATAAGAAGCACTGTGAAATAGGGTATAGAATAGCCCTGTCTTCTCCTGACCTTGCTTATATAGCAGATATGATTTTGATGCATCACGAAAATTGGGATGGTACGGGTTATCCTCTCGGCTTGAAAGGAGAAGAAATACCCTATGAGTGTAGAATTGTTTCTATAGTAGAGGCATATGTTCGGATGATAAATAAGGGTATGAGCAAGGAAAAAGCTTTATATGAGTTAAAGAAATCTGCTGGTGGATTATTTGACCCGATTCTTGTAGAGAAATTTCTGGACTTTATGAGGGATTGATATTTTTTTGTATAAAGTATAAAATATTAAAGTAATTACAATTTATAAAGATAGTAAGGTGAGATAAAATGCCGAGACCGCCGAAGTGGAGATGGGTTAAAAGTGAACCAAACGTTACTTACTTTAAACCGGTAGGAATTCCGCTTTCCATGCTGGAAGAAGTTATACTCACGGTTGAAGAACTTGAGGCCATAAGGCTTAAAGACTTAGAAGGGTTAGAGCAGGAAGAATGTGCTGATATGATGAAAGTGTCTCGACCCACCTTTTTTAGAATAATAACTTCTGCAAGGCAGAAGATAGCTGATGCCTTGGTCAATGGCAAGGCTATAAGAGTAGAAGGAGGAAATTACAAAGTATACGGGGAGGATATGAGGGGTCACGGCGGAATGAGGCACAGGCATGGCTGGTATAACGGAGAAGATTAAAGTTTGATTAAAATTTCTCGTATTTTCACACAACCTTTCATATATATAGTATAATTGAAAAGGACTATGTATATGGAAGGATGAAATCAATGGACATCGTAAAAAATTTTGTAGATATTGTACTTCACTTGGATAAATATCTTGGGACGATAATTCAAACTTATGGCACATGGACGTATAGTCTTTTGTTTTTTATCATTTTTCTTGAGACGGGTTTTGTAGTGACCCCTTTTCTCCCGGGTGATTCGCTTTTATTTGCTGCAGGCACTTTTGCTGCGATAGGAAGTTTGAACATCTACTATGTGATTGTGCTTTTAGCTTTTGCTGCAATATTAGGAGATACAGTTAATTATCATATAGGTAAATTTATTGGTGAAAAAATCTATGAGAGAGAAAATTTAAAATTGATAAAAAAGGAGCATTTATTAGAAGCTCGTGATTTTTATGAGAAGTACGGCGCTATTACTATTGTGGTAGGAAGGTTTATCCCTATCATCAGAACCTTTGTCCCTTTTGTTGCAGGAATTGGCCAGATGAGGTATTTTAGGTTTTTGTTTTATAACGCGTTTGGTGGAATTTTGTGGGTTTCTTTTTTTACGTTGGGGGGGTATTTTTTCGGGAACTTAAAAATAGTCAGGGACCATTTTGGGTTGGTTACCATTGCTATAATTGTGATTTCAGTTATACCTGCAATCAGCACTTTCCTCAAGAAAAGATGAGCTAGTTTTTTCTAGCTCATTTCAGACTGTTGACAAAATAAAGAAGTGGCATTTTGTGTGTAAATGCGACTTGT
>NZ_JBNATX010000042.1:0-13928 GCF_049701115.1 Caldanaerobacter sp.
TTAACGGTGAGGTCAGTTATAAAAATTTTTTACCTACAAAATCTTGACACAGACGTTGTCCATAGGGAATATTTAAAAAAAGCAAAAATTGTGGTAATATGAAATTGTTCGCTCTAAATATAAAGAAAAAAGGATGTGACAAAATGAAGCTAGAAATAGGAAAAATTCCTGTAGAAGTGATGAAAAGGTCCATTTTCCCTTATCTTGGCACAAAAAGAAAAGAAGTCTTAGTTCACTCCCAGTTAGGAGAAGACTCCAGCGTAATCGATTTTGGTGAATATGTAGCAGTTCTTTCCACAGACCCAATTACAGCAGCAGATAAATTGAGCGGCTTTTTATCTGTCATAATATCCTGCAATGACCTTGCAGCCTGCGGCGCAGAACCTATCGGCATACTCACCACAATACTTCTTCCAGAGAGCACAGAGGAACAAATGCTTAAAAATATAATGCAGGAAATTGACAAAGCTTCTAAAATGATAGGAATTGAAGTTTTAGGAGGACATACTGAAGTATCTCAAGCAGTAAATAAACCTGTAATAAGCACAACAGCAATTGGAATTGCTAGAAAAGGAAAATACATAACCTCAAAAGGGGCTAAAATAGGAGATGACGTAATTGTAACAAAAGCTTTGGGACTTGAAGGAACAGCAATTTTGGCAACAGATTATGAGGATTTGCTCATCAAGCATTTCGGGAAAGACTTTGTCTTAAAAGCACAAAGCTTTATAAACGAAATAAGCGTAATAGAGGAGGGTCTAATAGCTTCCAAAAATGGCGCAAATGCCATGCATGATATAACAGAAGGAGGAGTGCTAGGAGCAGCTTATGAAATTTCCGAAGCATCGGGATTAGGGATTGAAATATACGAAGAAAAATTGCCTTTTCGACGTGAGACAAAGGAGATATGCAAATTTTTTGGATTAAATCCTTTAAAATTGATATCCAGCGGTTCCATGCTGATTACTGCAGAAGATGGAAACAGAATAGTCAAAGCCTTATCTGAAAAAGGAATACAAGCTACATTAATAGGAAAAATTGTGGAAGAAGGAAGGTATTTGATAACTTCTTCTGGAAAAGAAGAAATCCTTCCACCAGAAAAAGATGAAATATACAAAGCAGAGAAAAGCAGGGCAAAAAATTAATCCCTGTCTTTCTCTGCCCTTAAAATTTCGAGCAATCTTGTAAAATAATCGGGCAAAGGAGCTTCAAACTCCATGTACACCCCTTTTGTCGGATGAATAAACCCTAGAACTTTGGAGTGCAATGCCTGCCCTTCCAGTTTAAACTTTTGTTTTTTATATCCATACACAGGGTCTCCTACGACAGGATGCCCTATATAACTAAAATGCACTCTTATTTGATGTGTCCTGCCTGTCTTTATGGTCGCCTCTACAAAAGTATTGTTTTTAAATCTCTCCAAAACTTTATACAAAGTAAGTGCATACCTTCCGTCCTTAATTACAGCCATCCTCTTTCTATCAACAGGATGCCTTCCAATAGGTGCTTCAACTTTCCCTCCCTCCTCCTTTATGACCCCTTCTACAATTGCGACATATTTTTTCACAACACTTCTTTCCTTTATCTGATTTGAAAGACTCATATGAGCTTTGTCATTTTTAGCGACAACCATGACCCCTGAAGTATCTTTATCAAGCCTGTGTACTATACCCGGCCTTAAAATGCCGTTAATTCCTGATAAATTTTTACAATGGTAAAGAAGGGCATTCACAAGTGTACCACTATAATTCCCTGGCGCAGGATGAACAACCATACCCTGAGGCTTATTTATCACAATTATGTCCTCATCTTCATAAAGGATATCAAGAGGTATATTTTCGGGCACCACTTCAATTTTTTCTGCTTCTTTGATATTCACTACAACTTCATCATCTTCTTTTACTTTATAACTAGGTTTTACATTTTTCCCATTTACAAGTACAAGTCCTTCTTCAATTAACTTTTTAATATATGACCTGGAATAGTCAAGCTCTGACGCAAGAAATACGTCTATTCTCTTTCCTTCGTCCTCTTTTTCTCCTTGCAAAACTATTCTGTCTACAATGTTCATCTTATCCCGCCCTTAAAAATCATAAGATATCCAAGTATAATTGCTCCCACAACAATAAAAGAATCGGCAATATTAAAAACAGCAGGGAAAAACTTAAAATCAATAAAATCCACTACATATCCAAGTCTCACCCTATCTATGAGATTCCCTATGGCTCCCCCCAAAATCATAGCAAGCGTATAATTATACAAGCTATTTTCTGGAAGCTTAATCATTGAATAAATCAAGACAATTCCCACTACTACGGTTATCACAATAAAAAATAAGGTCTTATTCTGTAACATTCCAAAAGCTGCCCCTCTATTCTCCACATAAGTCAGATGAAAAAAATGCTTTATAACTGGATAACTCCCTACAGGCATCAAATACTTCGCCGCGAGATATTTTGTAAACTGGTCAAGAAAAACCACAAACACTACAATAGCTATAGCCAATGCCAACTCCTCCTGTTATTTGTTTGTTTAGCTCTTTATTCCGCACAAGTATATTATACAAAAAATCAAGGCATTTTAAAGCAATGTGCTTAAAAAGTAATTAGGCTTCCCTATTCTTTTCATACTCTCTTTTCAAAATAGAATACATCTTCATATCCCAAAATCCCCCTTTTACAAAAACTGCTTCTCTTAACACTCCCTCAAACTTCATACCCACTTTTTGCATTACCCTCTCAGAAGCAATATTTTCTACCTTACACCTTGCTTGTATTCTATTTAGATTTAATTTTTCAAAACCAAACTCTATTACTTTTCTCACAGCCTCTGTCATAATCCCTTTATTCCAATATTTCCTACCAAGTACATAACCTACTTCTCCTACCATATTTTTCTCATCAATAAATAAAAAACCACACGTACCAATTAATTTACCATTTTCTTTTAAATACAATCCCCAATCTGATGGCTCTCCCTTTTCATACCTTGACAACAAAAGATTAATAAATTTTAAAGAATCCTCAATATTCTTATGATATTCCCACGACACATATCTTGTAACTTCCGGATCGCTAGCATATTCAAACATATCTTCTGCATCTTCCAAGCTTATCTTCTTCAAAATAAGCCTTGAAGTTTCAAGAACAGGTTGGTAAAACATAAATTAAATCCCCCTTTACATTAAGCCTCCGTTTCTGTTTTACTGCTTCAAATGTGACCAAATCACCTTTCATATCCAATATTTCCTCAAGATAATCTGCAAGCTCAAAAAATTGAAGTCCTATTGGCCTTTCAAATTCAACCAAAATATCAATATCACTTACTTCTGTCTGTTCATTCCTTACAAAAGAACCAAAAATACCTAAAATTTTACTCCGTATTTTTTCTTTATCTCTTCTTTATGTTCCTCAAGTATCTTTTTTACTTCCTCAAGTGTTTTCATTCTTCTAACCTCCATAGGTGGGATTAGTTATGTGAGAGAAACTCCCTAATCTTAGTGGATTTTCATATGTCATCTGACGCTACCCCGTAATCAAAGTAAACCTCTTTTAAATCTCTGGTTTATTTTACTTTTCCTTGACACATATTCAATAAATATCTATTTTTCGGAATAGCTTTTTACACCATTCTTTATCATCAAGAAATAACACATGGCTTTGTTCATAGTCATTTTTACTTGGTGCATTAACCCAGTTTTCAACCAACTTTTTATATTCTGTAGCAGACAAGATAAAAGATTCTAATCTTATATTTGGGTTGTTTAATCGCTTTTCTATGGTCTTGATTGTCACCACATCATTACCAATATGGCCTCTGGTACCTGCGAATACGATTTTTTCATTATCAAGGCTTTTATCATGCACCAATCCTTTGGGATCGATAAAAACTATTGTCTGCTCATTATCTTTTTTAATCCACATTATAAAATCAGGGTAAAAACCTGCCCAAGTAAGCTGAAAGCCCATTCCACTTTTAGATAAATTTCTCAATAAATATATCTCATAGTGTTTTAATTTGTCTTCATTTTCTTTTACAAACCTTCTTAAATCCTCGACAAATTTAACCTCACTTTCCACCAACCCTTCAGGTGAAATTTTTATTTTATCTTCTTCTTTTACTTTTTTCTTTAATAAAATTGGTACGTATAAATGGAAATCTAAGGATAATCTTGGCAGTACATCAAATTTATGTTTTTCATTTAACAATTCTTCAAATTTACTTATCAATT
Source organism: Caldanaerobacter sp. (assembly GCF_049701115.1). Taxonomy (NCBI): domain Bacteria; kingdom Bacillati; phylum Bacillota; class Clostridia; order Thermoanaerobacterales; family Thermoanaerobacteraceae; genus Caldanaerobacter; species Caldanaerobacter sp. Next base: position 4,232 of record NZ_JBNATX010000042.1, read on the forward strand.
CCTTGACTTGCTCAATTATCTCTTTTTCTCTTTTGTCAATCTGTACTACATAACCATAATCTCCAATATTTTCTTCACTTATAAATGGTATCATAAATTGCCCTGTTTTTTCGTCTAACAGATAGTAACTTATATGCTCAGTTTCGAAACTTTTTGCTTTTTTTCTATAATAGGCATCAATATACTTTTTTAAAACTAATATAGCTATATCTTCTAATCGCAAGAGAGTATTATAATCAAGTTTTTCAAAAGCATCTTCATAAACCAGAATTTGGTGTGTGTGTTGTAGGAAGAGTATCTCTTTAAGCGTATTTTTATCAAATACCAAATTCCAATAATTTTTCATCTTTTTATACTCTATAACCTCTTGAAAAATACGTTCCCAATTCAAAAATTCGATATACTGCCATAATTCTAATCTTTTAGGTCTAATTTCAACTTTAATTGTTTCATCTTCATCTTTAACCTTTCTATTATCTTTTGTAGCATAGACTTCTATTCTGGGAGTTAAATCAATATTTATACGAACTGTCTCATCAGGTTTTAATACTACAGATTCATCTTCTTCAAACTTTTTATCTTCTCTTTTGCCAATAACATACAAACTATTCCACTTTTCTTTATGTTGAAATTTAACAGGGATATAAATTGTTTCATATTCAACTTCTTCTTTTCTGATGGCCTCTAAGAATTTGCTCAAATAATCTGCCTTGATGCCAAATATATTTAAAGTCTCTAAAACTGCTACTTTAGGATCACCACTTCTCCTTAAAGACATCCCTTTTCCTTTTAATCTTACACCTCTCCCAAAAAGTTGAATAATTTGCGGTCCCTGCCCAGTACCTATATTTAAAAGTCCCACGGAAGAAACTCTCCAAGTATCCCATCCCTCAATAAATTTTTTAGCTCCTATCAATATATTTATTTTGGAATCCTTTCTCTTTATATCATCAAAAAGTGAATCAGAAATAACATCTGACTGAATCTCAAACCCTTTTTCTTCTAACCTCTTCTTGAAACTATTAGCATCACCAATATTTACAACACCAAAATAGTCATTGTCCCCAACTTTTAGGCCAAATTCCCCTTCACTGTTTCTAATTTCCCAAATATTGAATTTCCCTCTCCCATTAAAAACTTCTCTATATAAATCATCTAAATCAATGCCTTTATCCCTCAAGAGTTTAAACTTTTCTTTGAATACATCTCTTCCCTCTTCGTCCTTAAGTCCCGTTTTCCCCTCCAACACTTTATCTATTCTCTCTTTTAGCCAGTTCTCATCTTTTATAACTTTACCTAAAAACTCAACAATTTGAATTATATCGGATTCCTCTTTGGTAACTGTGGTCCCCACAAAAATCCATAAAGGTTTCTCTAAATTATACTCTTCTGCTAGTCTCTGATTTTCTTCGTAAAATATAAGCTGTTCATAGAAAGATAATAAATTAGCAACAAACATAACTTCTGAAAAGTCGTTTTCAGTTAGATCTTTGGGATTTTTAACATTTATGACAAAAAAGTCTTTGCCATATCCATCCATATAAAAATATTTATAAGAATAATCAAAAATAATTGATTTGGCATATTCTTCAAGTACATCTCTATTTCTTTCACTCAATATCTGACCAAAAGTAGCACTATACTCAAATACAAAACCATTTTCTGCTAATTTGGCTCTTCGCGAAGCCCAGGCACGATCTTCTGAAGCTCTCCCCTTGTGACCTTCATCTACAAAAACAAGATTTCTTCCTTCAAAAGCAGCTACAGGAAGAGTAATTCCTCCGTCTTTTTTTTCATCAACCAATTTGGTTATTTCTATAATTAATATTTTATCTTTAAACTTAATCCCTCCGTTTAAATTACCATCATAAATTCTGCATGGAATATCACTTTTCTGCAATTCTTCAAAATGCTGCTTAGAAAGACCTTCGTTAGGAGTTATCAAAATTATTCCATCAGGATTAAAAGGTCTGTATTTCAAAAACTGAAGGTAATTTATATGCATAATTAGAGTTTTTCCTGAACCAGTAGCCATCCAAAAGGCTAGCTTATTCAAATCTTTTTCCTCAAAATTTGATATGTCAATTTCATTTTCCCTTCTATATTGGTCTAAAAAAGTATTTAACTGATTTAAAAATTCTACTTTCCTGTTCTTCAGTTGGTCTAAAAAGATTTCTGTAAAAAGCACAGGAATATATTGGAAATATTTGAGAACAACATTGCCACGATATCGATTAATTTCTCTAACATATTCTTGAATATTCTGATCATATCGTCGTAAATCACTTTCAGAAATCTTTACGTCTTTTAAAGACATTAAAATTCTCATAAAAGGTGTAGTCTCTACATCACCTATTTGTTTCTCTATATCTTTTAATGGGAGCTCTCTAAAATTTTCAACTCCAAAAAGTGAAAGAAAATATTTATTTAAAACTAAGTATTTTTCTATTTTCATTTTACATCTCTCCTCATTTTACCTCTGCATTCATCAGCTTTTTAAACTCTGGTTCAATATAATTAACATCTATTATAAATTTGCCAAAATCAGGTGTTAGAATGCTTTGACCATTAATGTAAACAATCTGAGGACTCCATTCTAATAATTCTTTCTTTATAAACTCCTTATCCTGTTTAAAATCTTCTTCTGTCCAACCGTCATCATAATTTCTCCATACTATAGCATATGTCTTGTTTTCTTTCTCTCCTAAAATAAACATGTATTTTTTGCCATTATGACTTTTGAATTTTACTTTTTTTGTCTTTAACCCCAAAAGATAATTAAACGTCTCAGGAATATCTACTACCTTCTCCTCTGGCTCGCCGACTTCTGAGAGATTCACTTTGAGTCTATAAGCGAAGGGATTTTTAAGATGTTCAATATTCAATAGATATGGACTTTCTCTTGTTTCATAATCAAGGAAGTATTTTAAAAGATATTCATCTTTAAAAAGCTTAAGCATCTCTTGATTTTCTATTAATTCAATATTATCAAGTGTGTCTTCATATTGTTCCAAAATGACATATTTAAAAAATCCACCTGCTTTTTTTTCATTGTATTTTTCTTTAACATCCTTTTCTCTTGAAATCCCTGATTTGTCATAAGCTAAAACCTTTTTCATTCTCGGCAAAACCACTGTCCAGAAATGTTCTCCTATTTCCACACCAAGCCATTTTCTGCCGAGCTTATGTGCTACTGCTGTTGTTGTCCCAGAGCCAAGGAAGAAGTCCATAACTAAATCACCTTCGTTGGATGTGGACTCTATAACACGCTTTAAGAGGACTTCGGAGTTTTCGGTTTTAAAACCCCAGCCAGAAGAATATCCTGGAATATCAAGCCAATTGTTATCTAGAAAATCCTCTTCTCTTACAGGAACCCAGTATTTCACCACACCGTTTTCTAATTTTACAAAATCTTCAATCCCTGTTCTCAGGGAATATTCTTCTATTGTCTCTCCGGTTTTCTTACTCTCTTGTAGATATTTCTTATAATTTTCAACTGCTTTGAGTCCTCTCATTTTTCCCCACTTCCAATAGTAATTTTTTGGAGGGAGCAAACCAAATAGTTCATATCTCATTGTTGGTCTCTCTCCGCTTGGCTTCATATCATAAAAAGTACTCCAATAACCACCCTTCTTCTCAATAGATATTTTAAATCCGTGATATCGTGTTTCAGGATTAGAAGAATACCAGAGCAAGTTGTCATACATCACACCTATTGATTTAACTCCTTCAAATTGTCCAAACATCGCCGATTTTGGGGCACCTCTTTTTACCACTATCTCATTCCTAAAATTTTCCTTCCCAAAAATCTCGTTCATCAGAGGTCTGACAAGCCAGTTCCCATTATAATCACATCTAACAAAAATGCTTCCTCTATCATTTAATAAATATCTTGTTAATCTTAATCTGTTTTCAAGCATAGTAACCCAAGTAGAATCTTTATACTTTACATTGTAAAGATAATCAGCATCCTGTTCTTTATTAAATGGCGGATCAATATAAATTGTCTGTACCTTTTCCCTATATTTATTCAAAATGGTATTCAACGCCTGCCAGTTTTCGCTTTTTATAAGTAAACCGTCTAATGCCTCATCTAAGTCTATATTTTGGGTTATATTTTCTAAAAGCTCTTCTTTAAACTCTTTGTCAAAATATCTTGTATCAATAGGAAGCTTTTTGTATTCAATATCTACCATATCTTCTTTTTCAATCAAATCTTCTCTACTTTTGATCTCACCAAAACCTAACTCTTTCCACTCACTTAGCTGTTCTTCGTTACTTAAAATCTCCTCTATGATTTCCTCCAGGAATTTTACTCCAGCCCACTTTTTTATTCGGTCTAGGGTTATTACATACTCTGTAGTTATAACAAACTTTTTCTTCTCCCAAAGTCTTTTCTGAAAATCCTCAATCTGAGATAGAAAATCAATTATTGCTTCTCCAATTTCTTTTACTGTCTTTGCTCTTGTGATGTGCTTGTTTAAATATTTTTCTTCCTCTAAAGTCTCAAGGTCTAAAACCTCTGATTTTATGAAGTAATCTAATTGCTCTGATAGAAACTTTTTCAGGTTTTTATGAATAAAATAGTCCTTTGTGTTTTTAGCAGAAAATCTGTCTAAATGATATTTACGCAATGGTTTCTCATTTTTACTTTCTTGCAAATACATAGAAATTTCTTTGTTGGCATTAGCAATTTCTTTAACTATTGAATGAAAAGAAAAGTCATTTATTTTCTCTTGCTTAGAAGTGTTACTGCCTCCTGCCACATCATATTTCTCAACTTCTTCTTCCATAAGTTCTCTATACTGAAATCTGACAATCAATTCTTTTTCCTTAAGTTCCAAAGGGTTGTCATCATCTAATACAAAAAATCTTTCCTTAGTTGCTTTATTCGAACCTAATTCTTCTTTGGCCTCAACTATTCTAAAAATGACTTTATAATTACCCACTTTAAATGTGTAATCTCTAAAGAGAAGCCCTGTCTTTGTGTAATATTGGTCTTTATTTGCCCAATACAAGACTACCTCTTCACCGTTATATGGAACAGCATATTTATGACCCTTTATTGAATATCTATACTGCGGGACAAAATCTCCTTCCTCATAATAGCGAGAAAAGAAATTATATAAATCATTAAAAACTTGTAGTTTTATCTCATCAATTTTTTCAGCTTCTTCTTTTTGTTCTTTTAAATCTAAATATCTTTTGCCAATGGGAGTATTTTTAAACTCTTCTTTTATATCACCTGAAGATGTAAAAACACCTTCTCCTAATGTGTTGTTTAATTCATTTTTTACTTTTTGAAATTCTTTCTCTAAATCTTGCGTAATGGCCATTTTGTGCTTTTCAAAGGCTTCCTCTACTATTTGAGGAAGTCTATTTTCAATAAAACTTTCTATATGCTCTCTTCTGTAATTTAAAATTTTATAAATACCAAAATCTAAATCTGATGCCTCAAATTGGAAAATTTCTTTTAGTAAAGTTTTAAATTTTTGCAAACTCTCCATGGTGTGATATTCCTCCTCTTTGTTCACATTAAAGCAAATAGCATTAAAATAAACTAATTACAAGTTTAACACACTGAATTAACTTTCGTCAAAAATCATTTTTCAAACTCCGCATTAAAATTTCCCATAATATGATTATTATTCATCAGAAAGAATTTTAAGTAATGGCAACATAATCTTTTCATAAGTAGGTATAGCCATTTATTATTCTCCTTCCTCACCTTACTACGCTCATAATATATTTCTACAAAAAAAGAAAAAATCCTCCAAGAGGACACAATTTAAAAGCCCATTAATAACTCAACTTCTCTCCCATTCATCTTCCCTTTTCAAAATCCCCTCCACATCAAAACCTTCTTCATATCTCTTGAGTTTTCTTTCAAAAAATTCCATAAATAGTTTATACCTTTTTGCCCTGTGACGAGGAGTTCCATCAAGGCTGTGACCGTGAGCTCCTTTTTTGAAGATAGCTATATAGGCTTCTTTTCCAAGGCTTTTTAACACGTGATAAAACATCACGCTCTGGTCAAGAGGACATCTGTAGTCTTCCAAACTGTGAATCAAAAGAAGTGGGGCTTCGACATTTTTGGCGTAAAAAATGGGGCTTAATTTCCTGTAATTTTCATTTTCAAGTGGATTATCCCCAATCACTTCTCTGTCAAACCACAACCCTATGTCAGAAAAAGCGTAACTCGTATGCCAATAGCTTATGCCATTTTCGCTTATACCGGCCTTAAAAAGCTTGCTTTGAGTCAGCGCCCAATTAGTCATAAATCCCCCATAGCTTATACCCGTAATCCCAACTCTTTCTCTATCAGCCCCTGGTTCTAATTCGAAAAATTTTTCAAGCCCATTTAATATGTCTTGAAAATCTTCTAGCCCTGTTCTTTCGAGCACTCTCAATGCGAAATCTTCGCTGTAGCCATTACTCCCTCTAGGATTTACAAATACCACATAATATCCTCTATTCGCCATAAGTTGAAATTCGTATTTAAAGTAATACCCGTACATCCCCTTTGGACCGCCATGAACAAAAACCAAAACCGGAGCCTTTTGCCCTTCTTCTATTTCAGGTTTAATGTACCATCCCTCCAATTCTAAATCAAGACTTTCGTATTTAAAATTGTTATATGGCTTCACATCAAGCTCATCAACTACTAGCTTATTGTAATCTGTCAACTGCTCAAGCCTTTCATCCCATACATAGAGTTCCTTTGGCATAATATCAGTCTCTTTAGTGAAAACCACTTTCCCGTCTCCGCTAACGTCAAATTCTCCTACCCATGAGTTATCTTCTGAAATAGGAGCCAATTCATTTCTCCTCAGCTTATAAAGACTTATTCTCCCTTCTTTTGCCATAGTAAAGTATACATTTCCTTTTTCATCTAACTTCCCCTGTCCGTTATTGTACACAAGATGTTCTGTCAAAGGGATAACCTTTCTCCCGTCCCACAGATAGTGAAAATCATGTTCGCTGTCTTTTTCTTTCCTGGGTTTACCGTAAAGTAGCACCACTTCTCCGTTAGAATCTACAGCAGTATACGAAACATTCTCAAACAGTTTCTTGCTTTCCCCCTTCTCGTAAACGTATATGTCAAAAAGTCCAAAAAACTGGGGAACATTGTCCACCTTTTTAGGAACATTATAGATTATTCTATCTCCATGCCAGATAGCAGTAGAAAATCTTTCAGCAGTAAATTCCTCAAGGATTACTTCTCCCTCCACATCAAATATTACAAAAACCGCCCTTTCTTTGCTAAAAAACCCTTTATTATCAAACCAAATGGGGATATCATCTTCAAATATAAGGTCCTCATCTTCCATCCTTTTAATCCCTGTTATTAAAATCCTTCTGTCATCTTTATTCCATGCTATATCCAAAATGCCCTTTAATTCCAAAATCTTTTTTTCACTCATGGAATTTAAATCGCATAAAAATATCTCGTTAACATCCTTATCCCTATGCTTTCTTACAAAAATCATTTTCCTCCCCGTAGGAGAAAAACGCGGCATCGTGGCATTTTCAATAAAACTCCTGCCTCCCTTTTCTTCTACAACAATGGTATGTTTGTATTCATTATTCTTCAAATCTGCCTTTGTGAGAACATAAGCTATTTTTAACCCATCTCTTGAAATTCTCGGGTCCTTTAGATAAGTAAATTTCGTAAAAGTGTTCTCGTCCCATTTAATTTTGCTCATTCAAATCCCCCCTGACATATATATTTCTACATTTTCTCAGAAAATCCTCTATTTTTGCAGGTAAAATTACGCTTTAGTACTCTAATTTTGTAATTCCATAAATTTTTTAAGTATGCAAAAAACTTCTGTTGTACAGTTATGAAAAAGAGAGTAAAATTAGTATTAAAAACAAAAGGGGGGATAAAATCCTATGAAAATCAAGGTTCTTGCAGCATTTGTATCATTACTTTTTATCATCTCTACCGTACTAGCGGGGTGCAGTGGTCAGCCAGCTAAAACTGCTTCCTCTCCTGAAACGGAAAAGCAAATTCTAAGAATAAACTTAGGAGAGGAACCTCCTCGGTTAGACCCTCAAACTTCTACTGACGGAGTCTCTTTTCAAGTGTTAAATGCCGTGCTGGAAGGCCTTGTAAGGCTTGGACCAGATGAAAAACCTCAGAAGGGTTCAGGTCTTGCAAAAGATTGGAAAATTTCTGAAGATGGACTCACCTACACTTTTTATTTAAAAGACAATATATACTGGAGCGATGGCAATCCTATAACGGCTTATGACTTTGAATACTCATGGAAAAGAGCGTTAGACCCAAAAACTGCTTCAGATTATGCCTATATAATGTTTCCAATAAAAAATGCTGAAAAATTTAATGCTGGCGAAGTATCAGCTGATGAAGTAGGAATAAAGGCTTTGGATGAAAAAACATTGGAAGTAAAACTTGAAGAGCCAACCCCTTATTTCTTAAGTTTGACAGCATTTATAACATACCTTCCCTTGGAAAAATCTTTTGTAGAAAAGGTTGGCGATAAAATAGCTACTACTCCTGATACTTTGGTTTACAGCGGTCCTTTCATCATAAAAGAGTGGAACCACGAACAGAATATAATACTTGTTAAAAATGATAAATACTGGGATAAAGACAATGTAAAGCTAGACGAAATCCACATGGACATGATAAAAGACATGAACACTGTAGTTCAAAATTTTGACAATGGCCAATATGATATAATCACTGTAACCGGAGATTTTGTAGAAAAATACAAAAACAATCCCAATGCTGAATTACAAATATATCCCAATGGTTTTACTTATTTTTTAGCTTTCAATACAAAAAATCCTGTTTTCAAAAATGCCAACATAAGAAAAGCGTTCGGCCTTTCAATTGACAGAAAACAGCTTACAGAAAATGTATTAAAAGACGGGTCAATTCCTGCTTATGGATTTGTGCCCTACGGAATACCGGGCAAAAATGAGGAATTTAGAAAAGAAGTGGGCAATTTGTTCACAGAAGACCCTGTAAAAGCTAAAGAACTTCTCCAAAAGGGAATGAACGAATTAGGCATAACTTCTTTGCCTAAAATAACCTTACTGGCAGATGATACAGAAGTAGCTAAAAGAGAATCTCAGGCAATACAGGAATTCTGGAAAAAGAACTTGGGTGTCAATGTTGAAATACAAAATGTGCCGTTTAAAATTAGGCTTCAAATGTACAAACAAGGCGATTTCGATGTGGTTCTCACACGTTGGGGAGCAGACTACAACGATCCAATGACCTTCATGGACCTATGGCTAAGTGAAATCAGCGGGGAACCCAATAGAGTATTTTATTCAAATCCCGAATACGATAAGTTAATACTGGAAGCCAAAAAGAGCAATGACAACAATCTGCGCATGGACAACATGAAAAAAGCAGAACAAATCTTAATGGAAGATATGCCCATATCACCTCTTTTCTTTTCAGCAACAGCTTATATACAGCAAAAATATGTGAAAGGTGTAGTAAGGCACGCTGTAGGAGTAGACAATGACTGGAAATGGACTTATATAGAAAAGCATTGAAAAAATCCCTTTGGACCCTTCCAAAGGGATTAAACTTTTCTTACCCAAAACATTACTGCTAAAATAAATCCCCATAGTACTACAAAATTTTTCACCTTTTTCCCATCAAACCTTTGTGATATCACTGCACCCAAATACCCCCCTAAAGCAAAACCTA
>NZ_JBNATX010000043.1:0-13709 GCF_049701115.1 Caldanaerobacter sp.
CCCTCAGACAAAGGGGACGGTTCCCTTTGTCTGAGGGTTTTCGTTATTGAGATTTTTCATCTTCTAAATTAATTTCTTTAGAGATTTCATGAAGCATTTGAGGTGTTAGTCTCATGTCAAAATAAGTTAATTCATAATATTTTGTGGCTTTTCCATCACTGGAGATTTCCATACTCGCTTTTACAAGCCCTGCTTCTTCTAATTTGCGAAGATGAATGTATAGAAGAGGTCTGCTTATGCCTATTATTCTTGCAAGTTCGCTTATATACTGCCTATTTTCATACAGAATGCCTAATATTTTTATTCTTACAGGGTGGGATAGAGCATCAAAAATTTTTATAATCTTTGCCGGATCTAAATATTCTGGTGAGGGGTTGTGTTCAGCCATTTTAATCAACTTCCTTTAACAGCTTTTCTATTTTTTCTAGTGCACTTTTTACTCCATCTATTTCATTTAATAGATCGTTTGACATTTTTATATATAACTCATTTTGCTTTCGCATATTTGATACTTTTACAAAGGCGAATATTGAGAAAACGGCAAAGATAACTGCTAAAATAAAAGGCGTAAAAAGTGTGATAATTGCAAATAAGTCTGTGCCCGATATACTCATATTAATCCTCCTTTTTATTCTATATTTTCAAGTAATTTCTCAATAGATTCTGCTTTTTGACGTAGAGATGACAGTTTTTCTTGTGTCTCTTGATTTAATTTAGAAAAAGCCTTATATTGCGCTTGAAGCTTTGTTATTTCAAGAACAATTGCTGTTAAAAAAATTATTGAAGTGAGAGAAAGGGCGAGTATAAGATAAACAAATCCCATTTTAAAAGCCTCCTCATTTTTTATTTCACATGTAATAATTATATTACATATGAAATAATTTGTCAATATGCATTTGCTATTTGGAGTAAGTTTTTTTATAATTATGTAAAATCAAATTTCATCCACAAAAGAAAGAGGGAGATAAATGGGATATGCAACTATTATCTATTATTTTTTTATAATCTTTTACGCAGTATTTTTTATGGGGGGAGCGATTTATGGCACTTTTGTGCCGGTTTATCTGGACTACATAGGTTATAGTAAGAGTGAAATTGGAATTTTGATGTCTTTAGGTCCTTTTGTCGCTATAATAGCTCAGCCGTTTTGGGGGATTACAAGCGATAGAGCGAGGTCTAAAAATTTTGTTTTGCAAATTTTATTTTTAGCTAGCATTTTTACTATGGCATTGTTTCCTTTGTCCCGCAATTTTTATTATCTTATAGCAGTTATAACTCTTTTCACATTTTTTCAAACTTCTACTGGTCCGATAAGTGATGCCATAACGCTAGAGTATTTAAGTGAAACCAATCAAAAATTTGGGCCAATAAGAATGGCAGGAACAATTGGATACGCAGTGATGTCAGTTATAGCTGGCTGGTTTGTGCAAAGGTATATTGGAAGCATTTTTATTTTAAACATTCTAGTGATGTTTTTAGCCTTTATGATTGTATTTAAACTTCCTGTTGTAAAAGGTCATCAATTTGGAAAGGAAAAGGTTTCTATATGGAAGCTTTTTTCAGATAAAAATCTCGTTTTGCTGATGGTGTTCAATTTTTTAGTACAGACTACGTTAGGGTTTTACTACACTTATTTTCCTATTTATTTTAGACAAATAGGCGGGAACAATGAGCTTTTGGGCTGGGCTTATTTTATTTCTGCAATGAGCGAGATACCTTTTTTGCTGTATGCCGATAAGATACTTGAGAGAATAGGCACAAGAGGAGCGCTGATAGGAGCAAGCTTTGTGGCAGCAATAAGATGGCTTATCATATCGCTTTTTCAAAATACATATTTGGTTTTGCCATTTCAACTTTTGCACGGATTAATTTTTATAGTTTTGTATTACTCCATGGCAACCTATATTAATCAAGAAGTTCCAAAAGAATTAAGGGCATCAGGGCAGACCGTGAACAATTTAATAGGTATGGGTATTTCAAGGATTATGGGAAGCTTACTGGGGGGATTTTTAAGCGACCTTTATGGAATAAAAATGGTATTCCTTTATAATTCTGTATTAGCTTTTTGCATAGCATTAATTTTTGGTTACATCTTTTTAAAAAAAGCGTCAAAATAATTTAGTAAATTTTAGGAAGAAAAATTTTTTGAAAAAACTCTTGAAAAAATTTTTTTTCGATGCTATAATGGTAGTTAAAGCTGCATAAATATAAATTATCTAGTTTATTTATGCAGCAATTATTTTTTTACGAATTTTTGCATAAATATAAATTAAATTGTATATGTATTTACAAGGGAGGTAAAGGAATGATAAAAGTCGGGATATTTGGAGCCACTGGGTACACTGGAGTAGAGCTTATGCGCCTTCTTTCAAAGCATGAAAAAGTAAAAGTAGAGTACATCTCGTCTCAAAGTTATGCAGGAAAGTTAATAGCAGATGTCTATCCATCACTTACAGGTTTTTATAATATTTTTCTTGACGATGTAGAGGTTAAGAAAGCGGTTTCAAAGTGCGATGTGGTTTTTACAGCATTACCTGCGGGTTACGCTTCTAAGATTGCGAGAGAAGCGGTAGAAAAAGGAGTTAAAGTGATTGATTTAGGAGCGGATTTCAGATTTGACGATTATTCGATTTATAAAGAATGGTATGGCGGAGAATACGATGATTATGATGGGATAAAAAGAGCGTATGGCTTACCTGAGATTTATAGAGACAGCATAAGGGAAGCTGATGTGGTGGGAAATCCGGGGTGTTATCCTACCAGTGTGATATTAGGACTTGTTCCTCTTTTGAAAGAGAAGGTCATAGAGGGGAATATAATTATTGATTCAAAATCGGGAATATCGGGGGCGGGGCACAGTCCCTCACAAAAGAATATATATGCAGAGTGTAATGAAAATATAAGGGCGTACAATGTGGCGAATCACAGGCATGTGCCCGAGATGGTTCAGGAACTTTCCAAGGCATCGGGAGAAAAGGTATCGGTGGTTTTTGCACCTCACTTGACACCTATGACTAGGGGAATTTTGAGTACAATGTATTGCAAGCTAAGAGAAAATTTAAATCAAGAGGAAATTTATGAGGTTTTCGCTGAATTTTATAAAAATGAGTATTTTGTGAAGGTGCTAAAGCCTGGGGTTTATCCTTCAACTAAAAATGTATATGGTTCGAATTTTTGTCACATAGGTTTTGAAGTTGACAAAGCGACAGGTACTTTAATTGTAATGACTGCTATTGATAACTTGGTAAAAGGAGCATCAGGTCAGGCAGTACAGAATATGAACATCATGTTTGAAATAGAAGAAAAAACAGGACTTGATATAGTGCCGGTATATCCATAGTAAAGCATTAATATTAAAAGGGGTGTAAGAACGAGGCGATGGAGCAGATGGAGATTTTGGATGGGAAAATAGAATTGCCCAAAGGTTTTGTGGCTTCAGGTGTATTTGCAGGCATAAAGAGAAGTAAGAAGGATTTGGCTTTAATATATTCTGAACGATTGGCGAACATATCGGCAGTGTTTACTACAAACAGGGTAAAAGCAGCTCCTGTCATTTTAGATATGGAGAGGGCAAAAAAGGGGAAAGCCCAGGCAATTGTAATAAATAGCGGCAATGCAAATGCGTGTACAGGGGAGAAAGGAATTGAGGACGCAAAATCCATGGCAAAAAAGGTAGCAGAAGTCCTCGAGATAGAGGAAGAAGATGTCCTGGTTTGTTCTACAGGAGTGATTGGCGTACCTCTTCCAATGGAAAAAGTGTTGAAAGGAATTGAAGTGGCGGCATTGAGCCTATCAAAAGAAGGAGGATATGATGCAGCCCATGCTATTATGACGACAGATACATTTTTGAAAGCTGTTACTGTGAAATTTAATGTTGAAGGGAAAAATATTACAATGACAGGTTTTGCAAAAGGCTCCGGAATGATACATCCCAATATGGCTACAATGCTTTCTTTTGTACTTACAGATGCCAATGTGGAGAAGACTACATTGGATAAAGCCTTTAAAGATATTGTCAATAAGACTTATAACATGATTTCTGTTGATGGGGATATGAGCACAAATGATACTGCGATAGTGATGGCAAATGGAATGGCAGAAAATAAAGCCATTCAGGAGGGGACCTATGAATTTGATTTATTTTACAAAGCCTTGGAATACGTCAATAAAACTCTTGCCAAACTCATCGCAAAAGACGGTGAAGGAGCCACTAAGCTTATAGAAGTAAATGTAATAAATGCCAAGACAGAGAAGGACGCAAGACTTGCAGCTAAAGCCATTGTAAATTCAAACCTTGTGAAGGCAGCTATCTTTGGGGAAGATGCCAACTGGGGAAGGATACTGGCAGCGGTGGGCTATTCTGGAGCAGATTTTGATGTAGACAAAGTGGACATATATCTAAAAAGCGCAAAAGGAGAAGTTAAGGTTTGTGAGAATGGCGGGTATGTGCATTTTGACGAAGGTATGGCGAAAGAGATTTTGGAGGGAAAGGAGATTTTTATAATAGTCGATATGAAAGCCGGAGAGTTTATGGCTGCCTCCTGGGGATGCGACCTCACTTACGATTATGTAAAAATAAATGGGAGTTACAGGACATGATAAGAAAAGAAAAATTTGGGGACGAGATTTTGAAAGCACATATCCTTGTGGAGGCGCTCCCCTATATAAAAAAATTCTCCGGCAAGACAGTTGTGATAAAGTATGGCGGCAGTGCCATGCTGGACTGTAATTTAAAGAAAATGGTTATGCAGGATGTAGTACTTATGAAATTTGTGGGTTTAAATCCTGTGATAGTTCACGGTGGAGGGCCCGAAATCAGCAGCTTTTTAAAAAAACTGGGGATAGAATCAAAGTTTGTAAATGGGCTGAGGGTAACAGATGAAAAAACCGCAGAAATTGTAGAAATGGTTCTTGTTGGAAAGATAAACAAAGAGATAGTTTCAATGATAAACGAACTGGGAGGCATGGCTGTTGGAATAAGTGGAAAAGACGGGAAACTTCTAAAGGCAGAAAAAGACCTATCAAACGGAGATCTGGGGTATGTTGGCAAAATAGTTGAAGTAAACATTGGAGTTATCGAGATGCTTATTGAAAGGGGTTATATTCCTGTTATAGCTCCGGTTTCCTTTGGAGATGATGGAAAGACTTATAATGTCAATGCCGACACGGCTGCTGGCAAGATAGCGGAAGCCTTAAAAGCAGAGAAATTGATTCTTCTCACGGATGTAGAAGGGGTTTTAGAAAATGTGGAGGACAAGACGAGTTTGATTTCCAGAATGGACTTGGAACATGCTAAAAAATTGATGGATTCTGGGCGAATAAACGGGGGAATGATTCCAAAGCTTAGCTGTTGCATAAAGGCTGTAGAAAATGGTGTAAAAAGGGCACACATAATAGATGGAAGGCTTACCCATTCTCTTCTTTTAGAAATTTTTACGGATGAGGGGATAGGGACAATGATAGGAAAGGAATGTTTTGATGATGATAACCTATGAAAAGAAATATTTGATGGATACTTACAATAGATATCCTATTATGCTTGTCAGGGGAGAAGGTACAAGAGTATGGGATAGTGAGGGAAATGCTTACCTCGACTTCGTGGCAGGTATTGCTGTGAATTCTTTGGGGCACTGTCATCCTGCACTGGTAGAAGCTATTAAAAAGCAAGCAGAGACTTTAATTCACTGTTCAAATCTTTACTGGAATGAAAAGCAAATAGAGCTTGCCAGAATGATTTCAGAAAATTCTTTTGGAGGAAAGGTGTTTTTTGCGAACAGCGGTGCAGAGGCAAATGAGGGGGCTATAAAGCTTGCTAGAAAGTACGCCTCGTTAAAATACGGCGGCAAAAGATATAAAATCATAACCGCCAAAAATTCCTTTCACGGGAGGACATTTGGAGCGCTTACTGCTACAGGGCAAGAGAAGTATCACAAAGGTTTTGGACCGCTCCTTGCCGGGTTTAAATATGTGCCTTTAAATGACATTGAGGCCCTTTATGAGGCTGTCGACGATGAAGTGTGTGCGATTATGCTCGAAGTTATCCAAGGTGAGGGGGGTATACACGAGGCTACACCAGAGTATGTAAAAGCGGTAAGGGAGATATGTGATGAAAATGACCTCCTGTTTATACTGGATGAGGTTCAGACAGGAATAGGGCGTACAGGAAAGCTTTTCGGATATGAGCATTACGGTGTACTTCCAGACATTATGACTTTAGCCAAAGGGCTAGGAGGTGGTTTTCCGATAGGAGCGATAGTAGCAAAAGAAGATAAAGCTGTTTTTAAGCCAGGAGATCACGCTTCTACTTTTGGCGGTAATCCTCTAGCTTGTGCGGCTGGGGTTGCAGTATTAAATGAAGTGACAAAGGATGGATTTTTAGAAGGTGTTGATAAAAAAGGCAAATATTTTAGAGAAGGGCTAGAAACTTTGCAAAAGAAACATAAAGTCGTGAAAGAAATAAGAGGAAAAGGACTTATGGTGGGATGTGAAGTGGATTTGGAGGATGCATCGGAGATTGTTTTAAAAGCACTTGAAAAAGGGCTTTTAATAAATTCCGTAAGTCACAATGTCTTGAGGTTTGTACCTCCACTCATCGTGACGGAGGAAGAAATTGATGAAGCTTTACAGATACTAGATGATGTGCTCAGTGAGATAAGATTTTAAACTTGCTACTCTTAAAATTATCAACGATTTTGGCTGAAAAGTCGGTGTTGATAGATAAGTATATAGAGAGCGAAAAGGCAATATAGAAAATTCTCTTTCGTGAGGAGTGTGAAAAATGTTAAAAGGTGAAAAAGTAGTACTGGCATATTCGGGAGGACTTGACACCTCAGTGATCATACCATGGTTAAGGGGAAATTATGAATGTGAAATAATAGCGGTATGCGTGGATGTAGGTCAAAGGGAAGACCTAAGGTATATAAAAGATAAAGCTTTAGCAAGTGGTGCCAGCAAAGTATATATTGAAGATGTCAAAGAGGAGTTTGTAAAGGACTATATATTTCCTACATTAAAAGCGGGGGCCATATATGAAGGGAAATACCTTCTGGGAACTTCTATGGCAAGGCCTTTAATTGCCAAAAAACTTGTGGAAATTGCCCACAAGGAAGGTGCAAAGGCAATAGCCCATGGTGCGACAGGCAAAGGCAATGACCAGGTGAGATTTGAAGTTTCAATACGTGCGCTTGACCCTTCAATAAAAATAATAGCACCATGGAGAATATGGGAATTAAAATCGAGGGAAGATGAAATAGAATATGCTAAAAAGAAAGGAATACCTATTCCTGTAACTAAAGAAAAAATATACAGTGTAGACAGCAATCTGTGGCATGTGAGTCATGAGGGAGGAGACCTTGAAGACCCGTGGAATGAGCCTAAAAGTGATATTTACGATATAGTTACTCCTCCGGAGAAAGTCTCAGATAAGCCGGAATATGTCTATATAGAGTTTGAAAAGGGCATTCCTGTAAAGGTAAATGGAAAAACGCTAAGTCCTGTCAAATTAATAGAAGAATTAAATGAAATTGGAGGAAAAAATGGGGTAGGGATAGTTGACCTTGTTGAAAATAGACTTGTAGGAATGAAATCTCGAGGTGTTTACGAGACTCCTGCAGGAACATTACTTTATATTGCTCACAGAGAACTTGAGTACCTTGTACTTGATAAAGAAACGATGAGGTTTAAAGACTTGGTAGCGCAGAAATATGCGGATCTGGTCTATAACGGCCTCTGGTTTTCACCTCTCAAAACAGCTTTGGATGCTTTTATTGATGAGACGCAGAAAAATGTAACGGGTGTTGTAAGGCTAAAGCTTTATAAAGGAAATGTCATAAATGCGGGTGCAAAATCTCCCTATTCTCTTTACAACGAAGAATTTGTGACTTTTGGCAAAGACGAAGTTTACAACCAAAAAGATGCAGAAGGATTTATAAACCTCTTTGGGCTTTCTTTAAAAATTAGGGCTTTGATGGAAATGGGAAGGAAGGATATGGATGAAGCTGTGGGGAGGTAGGTTTAAAAAGGACTTGGACAAACTGATGGAGGATTTCAATTCCTCCATTTCTTTTGATATAAGGCTTTTAAAATATGACATAGTAGGTTCAATTGCTCATGCAAAAGGGCTTTATAAAGCTGGAGTGCTGACAGAAGATGAACTCAATTTAATAGAAAAGGGGTTAAAGGAAATTCTTGATGAAATAAATGTTAGAGAGATAAAAAATGATGAAGATGTTCATTCTTATGTTGAAAGGCTTTTAACTGAGAAGATAGGCGATGTAGGGCGTAAACTTCATACAGGAAGAAGTCGAAACGATCAGGTTGCGACGGATGAAAGGCTTTATTTAAGAGATGAGATAGATGAAATAAAAGAGGATTTAATAAAACTTATAGATACATTAAATGAAATGGCTAAAACTTATAAAGAAGCGATTATGCCGGGATATACGCATCTGCAAAGGGCACAGCCTGTGACTTTTGGACATCATCTTCTTGCCTATGTTGAAATGTTTAAAAGAGATTTATCAAGGCTTGAGGATATGGTGAAAAGAGTCAATGTAATGCCTTTAGGCTCTGGTGCACTTGCAGGTACTACATTTGATATTGATAGGAAGTATGTGGCATCTCTTTTAGGGTTCGATGATATAACTTTAAACAGCATTGATGGTGTAAGCGATAGAGACTTTGTAATAGAATTTTTAAGCTTTGCCTCTATAACAATGATGCATTTAAGTAGGTTCTCAGAAGAATTAATTTTGTGGTCGACCAAAGAATTTGATTTTATTGAGATGGATGATAGATTTTCAACAGGAAGCAGTATGATGCCGCAAAAGAAAAATCCTGATGCAGCAGAATTAATAAGGGGCAAAACCGGCAGGGTTTACGGCGATTTGATTACAATACTTACCGTGATGAAAGGACTCCCTCTTGCATATAACAAAGATATGCAGGAGGATAAAGAGGCCTTGTTTGATGGAATAGACACTTTAAAAATGTCTTTGAAAGTATTTATTGAGATGATAAAGACAATTAAAGTAAAGACTGACAACATGGAAAAGGCCGCAAAATATGGTTACATGAATGCTACAGATTTTGCAGACTATCTGGTGTCAAAAGGTATTCCTTTCAGAACTGCCCATGAAATTGCAGGCAAAGTTGTCTTATATGCGATAGAACGAAACTTAGCAATTGAAGATTTAGCACTTGAAGAACTTAAAAAATTCAGCGATGTGATAGATGAAGATGTATATGAAGCAATAGACCTTGAAACCACATTAAAAAAGAAAAAGACAATAGGTTCGCCGAAGATATAATTTAATCTTATCAAGATGTATGAGCTCCTGCCTTTGAGAAGAGAAGCAGGAGCTTAAATTTTTTCTTTGTTTAAGGCTTTTTTGAGTTATTTTTAACTTTTTGTGAAAGGATAGATTGAGTAGTAATTGTAACAATTCTGTAACCTTATTAAGAATTTTTTAATAAATTTTTCCACTTTAAGTGATATAATACGAAATAACAAAGGGAAAATGGGATATGGAGGGAGATTTAAATGAGATATAAGTTTGTCGGAATATTCTTGTTGTTCCTTTTTCTAGTTTTTACTGGATGCGGTGCCAAAGCTGTGGGGCAACTGGATATAGAAGAAGCGGTATCCTTGCCAGAAAAGCATTATCCTGTCGGTTTTGACTCTTATGGCAAAAGAATTCTTTTGTTAGGTAATGCAGGAGGAAGATTAGAGTTTTACAATATAAAAAATAAGGAAGTAGAAATGGCAGTAGAACCAGTGATAACTGGGAAAAGCATAAAAAATGCGACCACAGATGGAAAGTATGTAGCCTGGGTTGAAGCTACAAATGACAACAAAATGTGGTCAGATGACTGGAGTATATATGTTAAAGATTTAAAATCTGGAGAAATAAAAAAAGTTGATGAGAGTAGATTTGCGGGAAAAGGAGTGTCAGAAGGGCAATTTAGTGTATCGATTGATGATGGCAAACTTGTCTGGGCAACTTATGAATCTGATGGGAAACATGAATTTAGCTCCATAAAATTGTATAATTTGGTTAATGGAATAGAAATAAACTTGCGCACTTCAGAAGGCGTAGGTGTTTCCAGATTTAGTGATCCAAATATCCATGGCGACTATGTAGTTTGGAGTGAGGGTAGCTTAAAGGCAGGAGGGGTATACCTTTATAGTATTAAAGAAAATAAAGTTTACAAATTGTCTGATAAAGGAGCATCCCCTAATATATGGGGTAACAGTGTTGTGTGGATAGAAGGGAATAATAAATTGGTGCTTTATAATATCAAAGATAAGAAAGAAGTAAATATCCCGACTTATAGTAAAGAGGTATGGGCGATTTCGCTGAATGAAGATTATGTCACGTGGTATAGCAGTGAATACAACATAAAAGTTTATAATATTCAAAAGAACGAGACAAATGTCATTAATCTTCCAGTGATAAGTGGACCGACTATCTATGGGGATATCTTAACATGGGTTCAGAAAGAGGGTGAAAAGGGGATACCAAAATTTTTATTGCTTTATAAATAAGCCATTTTTTAATAGAGGGAGGTAAAATTCATTAGGGGGAGGAATTTAATACTTGTCTTTTTGCTTATCTTTTTAATTTTGCATTTGATATGAGTTATAATTAATCTTGAAGGCCCTAATAAGAAAATCATTGAGGAAGTAAATTTGTCAAATTCTACGAAACAGAGCAATATTTATGAGGGCCAGAAAAAGCTTTTGAAATTCTTATATGATAATAAAAAGCGCATTCTTGAGAATAAAAAGGCGTTTTTAATAGATGTAACAGACGTGCTTCCTGTGGTAGAAGAGAAGGATATAAATAATTTTACAATCCAGCCTGATTTAAATATTGTAAAATCAGAAAGACAGAAACAGTATGAGATAATTAAAAAAGTTTTGAGGGAAGCCGATTATTACCATCTGACTAGGAAAATCAGGGATAACACGGTATATTCTTATTTGAGCTATAGAGTAAAAAAGGCCCTTTATAGCGATTATAAAGAGGAAGAGTATACTTATTATTACAAATTATTACAAAGTGGAACCTGCTAATCCCGATGAAACTGTTCTCAGAGATAGAAAACGATACCTTTTACTAAAGGATTCATTACTACAATTCCCGGAAAGAGCACTTACGTAGCAGCGCAAGACAAGGAATTAATGCGTGAGAAACGGCTAAGAATTGTAGAAGAAAAATTAGTAGAAGCTATTATAGCTGCAAAAGCAGTAAACTGAAGAGATAAAAGAGATGCTAGAGATTTTGTATAAGGAGGTCTAAAAGGTGGAGCCAATTTTGGAGGTTAAATAGTTTGCCTCTAAGAAGGCATGAAATGTACTGGCAAAATACTGTTTATATTTGTTTATTCAGCAATAGGCATAGCTATTTATTTGTTAGTTGCAGCAGCTGCAAAAGTACTAGGCTTTTCTATTCATGTATATCCCATCAATTTTAAAGCTCTAATTTACGGCATACTGGCGGTGAATTTTCTGAATGGCATATACCTTCCTTTAATGTTTAAATTTGGGCATGGTTTTTCTGGGATTATGTATATTATTTTAATTTTTGGATTTTCTTATGACATATCTTATATTATAAGACTTTTTGAAAAACTTGAAAATTATGATTGGTTTCAAAATATTGTAACTTTTATAATGAATCAATCAGATACAGTGAAAATGTTGTTTATAATTGCTTTGGCCCTTATTGCGCTGACAGTTTCATGTCTATTATCTGTTAAATTTTATAAAAATAGGGAGTTTTAAAATATGAAAGGGGACCGCTCTTTGTACAAAACCCGGGTCCCCTTTTAGATATTTTACTAATCTCTTCCAGTGTTTGAATTACACTAAAGATATAAATTGGTCGATTTCTTCTTTTATGACATCTAAAGATTTTCTCCAGAAGTCTTTAGAGTGCAAGTCAAATCCTACAATTTTTCCTAAATCATAGAGATTTTTCTTCCCTGTCTGAGAAAGGAGGTTTTTATATTCTTCTACAAATTTTTTGCCTTCTTGATTGTACTTGTAAATTAGGCCTTTTACAAATAATTCCCCAAATGCATATGGGAAGTTGTAGTAGTTTAAATCGGCATCGTAATAATGGGGCTTGTTTATCCACATGTAAGGGTGCAGGTAATTTTGGTCAAGACCATCTCCGTATGTTTTCTTCTGAGCCTCTATCATAATTTGTTTTAATTCTTCAACAGATAAAGAATGGTCTTTTCTTCTTTTTATGACTTCATCTTCGAATAAGAATCTTGAGTAAATGTCTACGATGGTTTGTGTTGAGCGCTGCAGTGAGTTTTCTATAATTGATAATTTCTCTTCTTTAGAAGCTGTTTTTAATGCAGAATTCACTATAATATGCTCGTTGAAAATTGATGCTGTTTCCGCTATAGGCATCGGATATCTTGAATTTATTAATGTTTCATTTGCTAGCAAATGGCCGTGGTATCCATGCCCTAATTCATGAGCCAGAGTTAGAACATTAGAAAAACTCCCATCAAAATTTGCCAGTATTCTACTTTGCTTTATTGGATGAAGGTTGTAGCAAAAGGCTCCTCCTCTTTTGCCTTCTCTTGGCTCTGCATCAATCCAGCTGTTTTCAAAGGCTTTTTTAGCAAATTGTGCAAGCTCCTCACTGAAGGAGTTAAAGTTTTCTACTATAAATTCTTTCGCTTCATCAAATGTAAATTTTTTGTCCAATTTTCCTACTGGAGCAAAAAGGTCATAGAAAGGTAGTCCATCGTTATGGCCTAAAAGGCGGGCTTTTTCTTTTAAGTATCTTCTAAATTCTGGCAAATACTCTTCTATAGCTTCAAGCATTGCTTCAAGTGTTTCAAAATCCATGCGTGAACGCTGAAGAGTCATTTCTAAAGGAGATGAGTATTTTCTCAGTTCTGTAACAGTTATTACTTCTCCTTTTATTCCATTAAGGCACGCTGCTGAAGCGTCTTCTATTTTTTTATAGGAATTTAATTCGGCAAAATAAGCTGTCTTTCTTATGTAAGGGTCCTTGTCATAAGCCATATTTCTTACAACGGAGAGAGGCAATTTTTTCTCTTCGCCGTTTATATTTATGTCTACAAGAAGTGTAGAGGTCAAAAGGTCATGAAGTTTTGCCCATGCTTCTGACCCTGTGTTTTTCATCTTCGCTATTATTGTCTCTTCTTTTTCTGAAAGTAGGTGCATTGCTTCTTTGACCGTCTCTTTTATAAAAAATTCGTGTTCCTTAAGATAGGAGGAAGACTTAATTGTTTCTTCCAAGTTCGGCATGTTCAAAAGCCATCTTTTGAATTTGGTCTCTGGCTCTGCAAGCATTGTGCTTAAATTTTCAAGAGATTCCAAGGCTTTTAATGCCTTTTCATTTTTTACATCCACGCTTAAAGATAAAGCAGAATATCCTCTTACTTTTACCATCAAATCTCCCAGTTCATTTTTAAATTTTATGTAGTATTCGAGTTTTTCCTTAGAATTTTCATATGTTCGCAAGTTTTCTTCAGTCCAAGACCTTATGTGTTCAATCGATGAAATTATTTTTTCGTTGTCTTTTTGAAATTCTTCGCTGTCAAAGGAAGTATAAAGTTCTTTTAAAGACCACCTCATTTATTCTACCTCCATATTGTATAATATTTGCCAATTTGATTGTAAAATATTTTTAAGTATAAGTCAAACCTTTTCAGGG
>NZ_JBNATX010000044.1:0-13393 GCF_049701115.1 Caldanaerobacter sp.
TAGTCGCTTTGCAACTCCGGAGCATTAACACAAAATGCCACTTAAATTAATATGGGTTTTGTCAACAAACTGAAATTCCCCTCTCAAAAAGGGGAATTTTTTCTTACATATTTTTGAACCCTTCACCCAACACCTCATGGGCAGTAGAGAGTATTACAAAAGCAGAGGGGTCTATGCTTTTTACCAGATTCCTAAGTGTCGTAACCTCTCTCCGAGTAACTACACAAAGTAGAACATTTTTATCCTGTTTGGAATAACCGCCTCTCCCCTTAAGCTCTGTAACACCTCTTTCCATTTCTTCGAGAATAGAATTGGCAATCTCTTCGTACTTATCGGAAATTATTATGGCAATCCTTTCATCACCACTTCCCTCTTGGATAAGGTCTATGACCTTTATTGTTATAAATTCTGTAGCAAGCGCATAAAGAGCCAATTCTGCGCTAAAAACTATACCTGCCAGTGTAATTATTATGAAATCTATTATCAGCAAAATTCTGCCCACGCTCAAGAAGTGGATATATTTATGAAGGGTCATAGCAGCCATGTCAGTACCGCCAGTGGTTGCTCCATACTTTATAACTATACCCAGCCCTACTCCCATCAATATTCCTCCATAAACAGCTGCCAGCATCGTATCATGGGTCAAAGGCTTCAAAAAGGCTAAAGAATCTATTGCAACACCAAGAAGTATAGTGGAATAAAGAGTTTTTGCGCCAAATCCCGTTCCTAAAACCTTTGTAGCAATCAAAAAAAGTGGAATGTTAATAGCAAGAGTAACAGCTCCTATAGGCCATCCAAATAAGTGCTGCAAAACCACTGCAAGTCCACTGACTCCACCAGGTGCAATTTTATTAGGTGCTAAAAATAGGTCTAAAGAAAGAGCTACAAGAATGGTGCCTATCGTAACCCAGAAAAAATCTGTCAACACTTTCTTTGTCGTAATCTTTCTCATAAAGACCTCCTTTGTTTAAAAATCTCCTTTTAAACGAGCAAAAAGAACTTTAAATGCAAATTTAGGAAGTGCCATCATTCTTTTATAACGCCAAGGCTCTTTAATTAAGCGGTACAGCCATTCAAGTCCGAGCCTTCTGTAAATAGCCGGAGCCCTTTTTGATTTTCCAGCAATTACATCAAAGCTTCCTCCAACTCCCATTGCTATTTTTACTTTAAGTTTATCCCTGTTTTTATATATCCACTTTTCTTGTCTTGGAGCTCCTAAAGCGACAAAAAGTACCTCAGGATTTTTTGTATTTATGTCTTCAATCACCATTTCCTCCTCTTTCTCATTAAAATAGCCATGATGCACTCCCACTATATTTATTGAAGGATAGCTTTTCTCCAAATTAGCCTTTGCCTTTTCAACCACTTCTGGTTTTGCACCCAGAAGATATATCGAAATACCATGAAAAGCAGCCCATTTTATAAACTCAATCATTAAGTCAAAGCCAGCTACCCTTTCTTTTAAAGGTTCATTAAAAACCCTAGATGCAAACACCACTCCACTACCATCAGGAACATTGAGGTCTGTATCATTCAAGATTCTTTTATACTCTTCATCCTTTTGGGCCATCATTATAATTTCTGCATTGGGGGTCGCTACTATATGAAGCCTATCCTCTTTAAGGTAATCTTTTAAAATCTCAACCGCTTCCCTCATACTGACTCTATGAATCGGCACACCGAAAATGTACAGCTTATCCATGGAAATACACCTTCACTTGAATATCATCTCAAAATTTTTTTCAGCCTTTTTTCTCAAATCTTCAAGATAAATCGCCATTTTATTTATATATTCCTCTTTGTTTTTCATAATCTCCCTGACCTTTTTTATTATAGCCTCCGCCGTAAATGAATTAACATCCCCCACACTTTCCTCTCCAATTGAATGGAGAAAACCATCTATCTTAGGGTCATAAGATATCCCTATAAAAGGAACCAGTGAAATAAAAGCAAAAATCAAGGAATGCAGCCTTATCCCGATTAAAAACTGACTTCTCTTTATAATAGCTAATATTTCTTCCAGCTCATATCTTTCTGTAAGAATCTCTGCAGGAACTTTCATATAGGTAGCAATTCTATCGCTTTCTTCTACATCCTCCCTGTAAAAAGGCAAGAACACTACTTTATACCCATGTTCTTCGGCTATAAAATCGGCTGCCCTTGCCAGTTCCACCCTCGAAAGTTCAAAATTTCCCCATTCTCTTGGACATATCAAAAAATATTTTTGCGATAAGAGATCTATGCCTTCTTTATCAAGTATCTTTCCAAAAACTTTATCCTCCCCCTCTTCAAAAGCTAACTCAAGTGCAAAGTCTGCTGTAACTTCTACTTCTTTTTTGATTTTTAAATCTCTTTTGAGAAAGTCGTAAGATAGATGGTCTCTCACCGCAATTCCATCAACCCTATTTAAGACAAAGGCTGTAAGCCATTTATTGAATTTTTTCTCTACCGGTCCTATACCTTGTCCTATCACATACACTTTTTTGCCCAACAATTTACCTATTATCATTATTCCTATATAATACCACAAACTTCTACTGCTTGTCTTATCCTGTATAAGACTTCCTCCACCGCTTAAAACCATGTCTGCTTCCCTTATTGCCCGGAAAATCTCCTTAAAAGAATTTCTGTTCACAGCTTTCACTTTATATTTCCTGCTTGTTTCCACAGGCTTATTTGAAAGTACTGTTATATCCTCCACTCCTCTTTTTTTCAAGCCATGAACAATGCATTTTAAGACAGCTTCATCCCCTACGTTGTCAAATCCATAATACCCCGATATAACAGCTTTCATATCAATACTCCTTTTTTGTATTTTTTAGAACCTTATCCAAAAACCAAATTCCAACAAAACCGATAATAGCTCCTAAAATCCATGCAAAAATGGTTCTTTCCAATGCAATGACAAGCACGCTTTCTGTATGACTGAAAGTATTTGCTATAGACAAAATTCCAATTGCTCCTAAAAGTCCTGTTACAAAACTCCACCCTGTAAACCCTCTAAAAGCCGTATAAAGCCCGATAAGAAGAGCTGGATCGCCAATCAAGAATTCTTTTATGCGCGGTCTTGCAATTAGAGTATGTTCAAGAAAATCTCTAAATTTAAGCTCAAGCTCTGTAGGCTTTATCATAGGCTCGTTACCCGTCCGGGATATGTAGATCACTCCTGCTATAAAAGCCAATGCAACAGCCACTACATGCCACACCTTCAAATCTAGATTCAAAAATTCTTTTACTTTATCCCAAAAAGCTTTTAAGTTGTCTACATCATATATTCTCCATATATAGTAAAACACGTAAAACAGAAGGGGCAAAACAAAAGAAAATTTCACACCTCTGAAATAGTCAATTTTTAGCATATATTTGCTATCAGCCATTATGGCTCCTATCGCTAAAGCTCCCAGGAGTGAAATCGACAAAGAACTAAAAAATACTTTCAGCGCTTCTACCATAAATCTACGCGATCTTTTCTTTAAAAATTCTTTTAGCCCATTTACGTAGTAAGCTATGCCCAGAGAAGGAAAGATTATAGAATAAGCCAATGCCACTGTTTTTATACCTAAATCATTAAATCTACTCAGCAGAAGTCCCAAAACTCCAGCTAAACCTATAACCCCAAGGACAATCATAACTCCTTCACTCATACCAAAAAGATTTAAAATCAAAAGAGTCGCCGCTACCACTCCTAAACTTATAAATACCTCTAGTATCTTACTCTGATGAATCTCAGGAAGGGGCTTAGCAATTCCAACCTTAAGTCCCGCTTTTTTTACATAATAAGCCGCGTTTTTTAGCATCTTTACATTTTCTTCAAAATTATAATGATAGCTTTTGGAGTCGTCTATTTTTGCCCTTACATACACAATTCTTACGTTTCTCTCTATAATACTTCTAAACCACTTGTTTACAATTTCTCCCCAGTCATATTTCTGCGTTTCTTTTTCCGACAAACCATAAACCTTTATCCCTCTGTATTCATCAAATTTTGCAAACTTACCCATGCCCTCCTGTAACTTTTTCCCCATAGGCACATCGATAATTCCCACATTTATTTGATTGTTTTTAAACAAGAAAGCAGCATACGAAATTTTCTCTGGGTTACCAAGCACATCTGTACCGTTAAAAATGACGGTCTTGACCTTGTACTTTTTTAAAATATTTACATAGTTTTCTATATCCTTATCCTTTATGCCAG
Source organism: Caldanaerobacter sp. (assembly GCF_049701115.1). Taxonomy (NCBI): domain Bacteria; kingdom Bacillati; phylum Bacillota; class Clostridia; order Thermoanaerobacterales; family Thermoanaerobacteraceae; genus Caldanaerobacter; species Caldanaerobacter sp. Next base: position 4,196 of record NZ_JBNATX010000044.1, read on the forward strand.
AAAAATTTTCGATCCTAGGTATCAAGTCGAATCCCAGGGATTTTATGTAAAAAAGCTCGTTTTCATCAAATCCTAAACCTTTAGTCATAAAAATATCTTTAGGCTTCCCTATTATAAAGGCATAATCATTTCCTTTTGAGAGTATTATTAAGTCTTTTGCATTCACTCTCTTAGTTAAGGCATCTTTCAAAAACTGAAAAGTTTGTGGATACTTTGTAGTCACCACTATATGATTACTCAATTGGTCAGCTTCTTTAAAGTCAAGCCTTTTAAGGTATTCCTCCAAAGCAGAATTACCTAAATTCCCTGTCAAAATATAAAGATTTAAAACGTCCTTTAAAAGGCTTACAGAAATTTTCCCTGCTTGTTGGAGACTTTCCAGAGTCACCTCGTTTACTGCAATTCCATCCATCCCAGCATCTTTAAATTTGCTCAACACTACGCTTAAATCCTCTCCTGTAAAAGAGGAAAAATCTTTAAGGCTTTTTAGATCTCCTACAAATTCCACAGTATCATATTTATTTTCTGCTGTAACTCTTCTAAAATCTGCTACCAATGAAACTATTAGAGAAAAGATTATTACAAATACAAGTAAATTTTTAAATCTCAAGTTTTCACTCCCCTTTTTCCTAAAAACAAAAGATGCTAAATTACAACCATTCATATTATATCACAATGGCAAAAAAAGAGGAACTTGATTTCGCAAGTCCCTCTAAAAATCGATTAGTCCCAGGCTTATCTGCAAAGCCTCATTTACTTTTTCCATCATCTCAGGGTCAAGGTGCCCTATTTTTTCTCTTAATCGTTTCTTGTCTATTGTCCGTATCTGTTCAAGAAGAATTACGGAGTCCTTTTGAAGACCGTACTCTGAGCCATTTATCTCCACATGAGTAGGTAACTTTGCTTTATTTATCTGTGATGTTATTGCCGCTACAATCACAGTTGGGCTATATTTATTACCTATATCATTTTGAATTATAAGTACAGGCCGAACGCCACCCTGTTCAGAGCCTATCACAGGGCTTAAATCGGCATAAAATAAGTCTCCTCTTTTTACTATCATACTCACTCACACTTTTTTAATTTCATTTCATAACCTGTAAAACATTCATTCTCTGCGGTTAGGCCCAGTTCCGCGAGTTCAGAGTTTATTGCTGCCATTTCCATATAGCCTTTTTTCATGCTTTCTCGTATTTGTGCCTTTTTTCTTTCTCGTATATACAATTTCATCGCTTCCCTTATAAATTCACTGCGATTCCTGTTTTCCATAGCGGCAAGAACATCAACTTCTTCCAGCAGGCTTTGTGGCAAACTAACCAAAATCCGCTTTGTTTCGCCCACTTTCAGGACCTCCTTACGCACCTATATAATTCATTATATACCACCATATATATGATGTCAACGAGTTGTAAATTTTATACCATAAAAGTTAAATTTTTAAATAATTTTCTACACCGTGAAGTTTTCCTTTGTAAATATATATTCTAGGTACCCTCCTAGATATTCCACAATATACTTCATGGGGAATAGTATTAAGTTTTTTGGCTACCTCATCAGCAGATATGCTAAGCTCTCCCTGCCATCCAAATAGCACTACTTCATCTCCAACATCAACCCCTTCTATGTCCGTTACATCTATCATCGTCTGGTCCATGCAAATCCTCCCGACAATTGGAGCAAATTTCCCTCTCACAATTACACGATGATTATTGGAAAGAAGCCTATTCAAACCGTCCGCATATCCTACTGGCAAAGTTGCGATTTTGCTACGCCTTTTAGTTATAAAGGTCCGGCCATAGCTTACAGAAGTATTTTCTGGGACCTCCTTCAAATAGACTATTTTCGTCTTAAAATTCATCACAGGCTTTAAATCTAAAGTTTTATTAACGTCATCGGATGGATAACTACCGTAAAGCGTTATTCCCGGTCTTACCATGTCCAAGTAAGTGTGTTTCAAATCTGTTATGGCTCCGCTATTGGCAATGTGTTTAAGAGGAATTTTTATCCCCCTCTCTTCAAGTTTTTCAAGCACCTTTTTGAACTTTTCAAACTGCTCCTTAGCATATTCCTTGTCCTTCTCATCAGCAGTTGCAAAGTGACTGAATATTCCTTCTAATTCAACTCCCTTTAACCTTTTCATCTCGCTGATCTCTTCTACTGCCAGATCGATATCTGTATAGCCAATTCTCCCCATACCTGTATCGATTTTTACATGCACTTTTACTTTTTTATCTCTTTTTAGAGCTCTTGTTTCTAATTCCTTTACATATTTAAGGTCAAACACAGTAAAGACAATCTGCTTTTCTATAGCCTCCCCTGCTTGTTCAAGGGGCGTGTAACCCAACACCAAAATAGGAACAGTGATTCCTCTCTCCCTGAGCTCTAATGCCTCCTCTACAGTAGCTACAGCAAGATAGTCTGCCCCATTTTCTACCAGTGCCTTTGCAACATAATAAGATCCGTGTCCATAGGCATTAGCCTTTACAACAGGCATCACCCTAACGCCATTTCCCACAGTTTTCTTTATTTCGTTGAAATTGTGAATAAGATTATCTAAATACACCTCTGCTCTTGTTGGCCTCACATTCTCCACAAAAATCCCCCCTTGTTCATCTCATTGACTCTTTTACAGTATCCTCTTGAAACAGGTTCTCTTCAAGAGAAGGATTGTACTCGAAATCCGTGTACACAACCTTAGAAAAAAGGGTATTGTTTATATCGAAAATCCTAATCTCTAAAGGTTTTAAATTTTCTTTTGAAAAAAGCACTTCCTCTTTGTACAAAAACAGATTTCTCTCAGGTATGGGAACCGTAACAGAATAAGCATTGTCTAAAACTTTTTTCTCTATCTCTCCCCCAGCTTCTATATAATTTTTTACAAAAGATGAAAACATTGAGAAAAGTATGATTTCCTTTTGATTTTCTGAAACAAATACTTGACCTACCTTTTTAAAAAAAACATATGTTCTTTTACCATCATTGACAATCACTTTATCTATTTCTCCTGATTCATCCAAAACCTCCAATCTAAACTTGCCTTTACTGTAAAACTGAAACACATTGTGCTTTGAATCAAATCTGTGCTGATAAAAATTCACTGTTGCATCTGCTCTATAGCTTTCCAATTTTATCAGTAAAGTATTTATCCGTTCAAAAGGATCTTCTACTTTCTTAGATGGATTAAAAGAACAAGAAGTCAAAAAAATCAATGTGACAAAAAATATTAAGACCTTTTTCAAATCAATCATCCTTCAACGCCCTTCCTCAAGGATTCAGGAATAAAACTTATTATATCAAGGGCTGTCATCCCATATTCACCTTTTTGTTCCTTAGCTATATCTCCCGCTTTACCATGATAAAAGACTCCATGAATGGCTGCATCGTCTTCCCCAAATCCCTGCCCTAAGAAAGAAACAATCATGCCAGTTAAGACATCCCCGCTTCCCCCTGTAGCCATTCCAACATTGCCTGTACTATTAATGTAAAGGCGACCGTCTCTTCCAGCTATAACAGTTCTAGCACCTTTTAGCACCAGGGTAACTCCGTACATCTTTACAAAAGTCCTTGCCACTTCAAATAAATTATTCTTTATATCATCTATTTTAAGCCCTGTAAGTCTTGCCATTTCACCATAATGAGGAGTAATGACAAGCTTCCTACCTTTTATCACCTCCAAACGACCTGCAAGCGCATTCAAAGCATCCGCATCCAGTACCAATGGTTTTTTAATATTTTTTACAATTTCTTCAACAATCTCAGGAATGTCACCTTCATGAGTTAATCCAGGTCCGATAGCAACAGCGTCAGAATCCTCTGCGATCTCAAACAATTTAACTAAAGCCTCGCGAGAAAGAATTCCGTTTCTTTCCTCAATTCCATAAACAATAGCCTCAGGCAAGGCACCTTGCAAAACAGGTTGAATACATGAAGGAACAGCCAACCTTACAAGTCCACTCCCTGTCACAATAGCACTCTTAGCAGCCATAAAAGCCGCTCCAGCCATATTTTTTGAGCCAGCAATTATTAGCACCTTTCCGAAGTCTCCTTTGTGACTGTCTGGCTTTCTTTGCTTTAAAATCACATCCTGCTGAAGTATATAGTAGCGAGAGGGCCTAACATCCAGAGCGAGATTAGATGGAATACCTATGTCAGCAATAATAACTTCTCCTGCGTATTCCAAACCTGGATATACTAAAAGCCCTGGCTTTAAAAAGTGCATTGTAATAGTGACATCAGCCCTCACAGCTACCCCTTCTATCCTTCCTGTATCAGCATTGAGCCCTGAAGGAACATCTACCGCTACTGTAAACTTCTCCGATTGGTTGATAAGCTCTATAACTTCTCTCGCAATCCCTGTGATTTCTCCTTTAAGCCCTGTTCCGTATATAGCATCTATTATTACATCTGTATCTTTAAGACTCTTTTCTAAAAATTTTAAATGCTCCTTTTGATTTATCTCTGCTACATATATTCCTAAATTTCTTATAGCATCTAAGTTTACCTTTGCATCTTTAGAAATGGAACTAATATTTCCTAAAACAAATACCTTTACATCTATGCCCCAGTTATAGAGATTGCGAGCTACTACATAGCCATCTCCACCATTATTGCCCCTGCCCGAGATGACAACTGCACTTTTTAATCCTTTTTCTATCATCTTCCTTTTTACTTCAAGCGCCACTTCTTTCCCGGCATTCTCCATCAGGCATATAGAAGGGATTCCTATCTTTTCTATGGCTATTTTTTCAACTTCTCTCATTTCCTCTGCTGTGAGTACAATCAAAATCATCACCTCCTACCGCAACAGCCACACTTATCGCATATTCAGAGGTATGGGAAATAGACAGTTTTATCTCTTTTATCCCTTTTTTCAATGCAATCATCCTTGCTTTTCCACTTAAATGTACTTCTGGCTTGCCATATTCATCGTGTATTATTTCTATGTCCCTCCAACTAAAGCCTCTTATCCCTGTCCCCAATAGTTTCGCAACACTTTCCTTTGCTGAAAAAAGACCTGCCATGTGTGTCCAAGGATTTCTCTTTTTCTCTAAAAAAATTTTCTCTTTTTCAGTAAAAATTTTCTCAAAAAAGCCTTTCCTTCTGTTTGCCGTTTTCTTCAACCTTTCAACACTTACAATATCTGATCCTACAAATATTCCCATTTTATTCCCCCATAATTATTTCTTCTTTTAATATTATTCTCTTTTAGTCTCAAAATTCCTTCAAAAAAAATAAAAGAAGGCGAAAAACCTTCTTTTAAATAGCAAGTTTATTAAGTTTTGCTTGGATGTCGTAATCCCTGATAAGGTCCTCCCACATGTCATCAATAAGTTCTGAAAGGTGAACAGGAGAGACATTCATCTCTTTAAAAAGCTGAGCAAGCTTGTCTACTTTTTCAAAATAAGGACTTACATTTGCGACTCTTTCCTCTACTACGTCTATTCTTTCTTCTTTTTCAAACACCTCTTGTAGGATTTCTATGCCGTAAGATGGTACTCTAACCTCTTCTTTACCGTTAAAAACCGTCACTTCAGACATAATAACCGAATAGCGCGTAAAAACAGCCTTTTCTCCTTCCTCCCATGTCGATATGTACCCGTTCACTTTTCTGTAATACATCCTTTTACTACCTCCTTAAAACTTATTTTTAAGATTAATTCTTAACACAAAATTCATATTATTATATTCTATTTTTTTCTAAAAAATCCTCTATTTTTTTGAAAATTTTTTATCGACAGAATATATCTTTCTTTTACACTATTATCTAGTCATCACAATGTTTTTCAACTGTGCAACTTTTCTCGCAAAGTCGAATAATGGAAATTATTTTATTTTAATCCATCTTAAAATTAAAAGCTGTCGAAAAAATCTTTTATATATTTAATATCTTTTTTATCTTTTCCTTGTACTTTTTGCCTGACCGTACTCCCCTCAGTATCATGCTGAGATAAGGTTCGCTTGTACCTATAAGGCGGGAAAGTTCCTTTTGCGTCATATTAAGCTCAGCCAATCGATCATTTACCTTTTTACCAAATTCTGTAAGTTTTCTTTTCCCCAAAATTTCACCCCCAATAAAATAATAGTGTCAAATTCAAATTTGTGATAAAATTAAATATGATTAATAATTAACTATTTTTAATATATATCTGAATTACGAAAATGTCAATACTAATATCGTAGTTCGGATAAAAAGGGAGGATTCATGATGGATTCTATTGGCGAAAGAATAAGATATGCTCGAAAAAAGAATAATCTCACTATACCTGCCTTGAGCAAGCTCACAGGATTATCTCCTGGAAACATAAGCGACCTTGAAAACAACAAATCCATGCCCTCTTCCAATGCCTTGATCAAATTAAAAAATGCACTAAATGTCTCTATTGATTGGTTATTGACGGGAGAAATGCCTTTGGAAGTAAAAGAAAGCGAAGAAGAATATTCTGTAAATAAAAGTGAAGACCTCCTTTTAAAGGCAATAAAAGAACTTCCTGAAGAAAGAAGAAAAGACATAGAAGGTTATGTAAAGGTATGCCTTAAAACTACAGACTTACAAAAATACTTTGAAGAAAAAAAATTAGATTAATTATTAATCATTTCTTCTTAAATAGAAAACAGGCATCTGCAGTTTTTTCAGATGCCTGTTTTCTATACAATAATGTTATCCTTTTCTACGTTTTCCAGGTATGCATCTGTACTACTTTCAATATATTCTATGATTTCTTCTACTATCTTGTTATTTAAAAGAACATCACTTCCACATACAGAAAACCCAATTACAATTGACTTATGGGCGTCTTGATTTTCCACTTCTGAAATAGACACATTGTAGTGACTTTTCACTTTCCCTATAATGCTCTTTGTAATCATCCTTTTTTCCTTTAAAGAATGCACCCAGTTAGCTCTTAAGTAAAGCTTGCAATAGGACACAACCATCACTACCATCCCCTTAAGTAGGTATAAAAAAGTGCCGGTACTTCCCTTAAAAAACCATAAACCTCATCTCCAACATACTCTTTTACAAAAACTCCTGAAAAACTCGCATCTATTCCAATCCTCTTTGCTATTACGCTCGCTCTCTTTAAATGGAATTTATTTGAAACAATTATTGCAGTTTTTAATGAATTTTTCTCCATAATTTCCTTTGAAAAAAGTAAATTTTCATATGTAGAAAAAGATTTATCGTCAAGCAAAATATTTTTAGAAGCAACCCCCTTTTCAAGAAGATGCCTCTTCCCAGCTTCCGCTTCTGAAATGCTCTCTCCTGGTCCTTTCCCTCCAGAAATTATTATATAACGGCCACACCCTCTTTTATATAGCTTTAAAGCCTCTTCAAGCCTCTCCTTAAAAAATGGACTCGGGGTATCCCCGTATACTGCACACCCCAAAACTATTATCGCATCAGCCTTTTTCGGTTTTTCTGTAAACCCAAAGGAAATTATCTGGTATGCCAATATTGCAATAATGCTAACCAATGCAAAAATTAAAACAACAACCAATTTTAGAAATCGACTCATTTAAGATACCTCCAAGACTTTGCACAACAATGAAAATCTAATACAATTATACACTATAAAAATTAATTTCCAAGGATTTATTTTTGATAGAATAAATTCGTGAACTTTTTCTTTTTTTAGCGTTTAATTTACACTTTTAAATTTATTCCTTACTCAGGATTCACCCCTTTTCCTTCTAGCGCGTATTATAAATAGAGCGCTAGAGAAAAGGGGTGAAAGTATATGGAATGGTTGATCATCCTCGGATTTGCAGTATCAGCCAGTATAGACAACTTTGGCGTAGGGATTTCATATGGCATAAGAAAAATACAAATAAACATTTTTTCAAACACAATAATAGCTGTAATCGCCTTCCTTTTTAGCCTCTCTGGAATACTTTTTGGCAAGTGGCTGAATAAAATTCTTCCAGGAACCCTACCTATAATAGTTGGAGCCTTCTTGCTTTTCATAATAGGCCTTAGAATTATTTTGATGGCTCTTCCTCGAAAGGGTACAAATTCAATGCCTTTAAAGGATTCTACTAACCCAAAATCCATAAAAAATATTTTAGAAAATCCCGAAATCGCTGATTTGGACAACTCTGGAGAAATAAGCATAGGTGAAGCCATCCTTTTAGGAATCGCTCTTTCTGCAAATGCTCTGACAAACGGTCTGGGAGCGGGGCTTTTAGGTTTTTCCCCTTTTGCAATATCCTTTACTACAGCAATAGGAAGTTTTATATCGGTATGGGGAGGAGTGAAATTAGGTTCAAAAGTTGCCAACATAAGGATTGGGTCTTTTACAATAGGGCAATTTGGCACTGTAATAAGCGGAATAATTCTACTTGTCATAGCCTATAAAGCGCTGTTTTAGCAATATAACATATCCTTCTCCTTTGAATATAATGTAGATAGCCAAGAAAAAATCAAGAGGTGATTATATGGAAACAGAAACACTGGAAAGTATACCAAGAGTATGTCTACCTCAGATAGGAGCTCCGGCTCCCGATTTTAAAGCCAACAGCACATTTGGACCTATTAAACTTTCCGATTACCGCGGAAAATGGGTAGTGCTTTTTTCTCACCCGGGGGATTTTACACCTGTATGTACCACAGAATTCATAGCCTTCACACAGGTTTATACTAGTTTTGTAGAAAGAAATGTACAGTTAATAGGGTTGAGCGTAGACAGCAATCCTTCTCATCTTGCTTGGGTTGAAAATATATATAAAACCACAGGTGTAGAAATTCCCTTCCCTATAATTGAAGACAAAGACATGAAAATTGCAAAACTGTACGGAATGATATCTCCTGCAGAAACTTCCTCAAGCACCGTTAGAGCTGTATTTATAATAGATGACAAGCAAATACTCCGCCTCATCCTCTACTATCCTCTAGAAATAGGAAGAAATATACAGGAAATAATAAGGATAATAGATGCTCTTCAAACAGTGGATAAATACAAGGTCTTAGCTCCTGCCAACTGGTATCCAGGAATGCCTGTGATTGTACCTCCACCAAAAACTTATCCAGAACTTAAGCAACGGCTCAAAAATGTAGAAGGATACACTTGCACTGATTGGTACTTGTGCTATAAAAAAGTTTAAGCCGGACTCCCGGCTTAAACTTTTCAGACTCTTGACAAAATAATGAAGTGGCATTTTGTGTGTAAATGCGACTTGTTGTCAAAGCGATAACTAAACTTG
>NZ_JBNATX010000045.1:0-10912 GCF_049701115.1 Caldanaerobacter sp.
CGGAGCATTAACACAAAATGCCACTTAAATAAGAAGCACTTTGTCAACAAACTGAAGCGCCTTCATTCGTTTGAGGCGCTAAATTTTATTATAGTGTGCTATAATAAACTGAGAAGAATTTTGTTGAGAAATGGAGGTTTTGAAGGAATGAGAAAATTTTCTATTAGAATTTTTACACTTCTGCTGGTATTCTTCTTGGCATTTACATCCTACACTTATGCCGAAGTATCTACTGAGAACCAGGACTTGTACAACGAATTAGCAGATATTGGAGCTATAATGAAATACATCACTGATAACTACATTGACAATGTCACATATGAGCAATTGAAAGAGGCTGCTTTAAAAGGAATTTTTAGTAGCCTTGACGGATACAGTACATACTTTACAAGAGAAGAATTTTCTCAATTTGAAAGGGGCACTTCTGGAACTTTTAGCGGCACAGGGATGGTGCTTATTGAAAGAGACGGGAAAATCGTTGTAGATTCAGTGATTGAAGATTCTCCTGCTGCAAAAGCTGGTGTGAAAAGCGGTTACATCATAAAAGCAGTTGACGGCAAAAGTGTGGAAGGTATGAAATTGACGGATGTAGTAAACATGATACTGGGAGACCCCGGCACAAAGGTGAAAATCACTTTTGACGTAGGAGGTACTCTTAAAGAAATCGAACTTGTAAGACAGGTCATTCACATAAACCCTGTCTCTTACAAACTTATTGATGAGGGAATCGGGTACATAAAAATAACAGAATTTAATGAAAATACTACAGCCAATTTGACAAAAGCCTTACTTTTTATGGATAAAAACAACGTTAAAAAGCTTATTCTCGATTTAAGAAACAATCCTGGAGGGCTTCTCACTGAAGTGGTGAGTGCTGCAAACTTTTTTGTGCCACAGGGCATTGTTGTCACAATAGAAAGAAGAAATGGAGAAAAAGAGGATTATTACTCATACCTGACTAAGCCTAAATATAAACTAGCTGTTCTTGTCAATAAAGGCACTGCCTCTGCTGCGGAAATACTGGCGGGAGCAATACAGGACACAAAGGTAGGATTTTTAGTGGGAGAAAACACATACGGAAAGGGGACTGTTCAGTCAGTAGTACCTCTACAGGATGGCAGTGGCTTCAAACTTACAATTGCCCGCTACAAACTTCCATCAGGAAGGTATATTGGAAAAGAAGGTTTAACTCCTGATGTCTATGTGAAAAATGTGCAGTACACTGCTGATATAAAATTTGCCGGAGAATTGAAGATTGGCTCAAGGGGAAATGAAGTTAAAGTATTGCAAAAATATCTCAATTTGCTCAAATTTAATGCCGGACCGGAAGATGGCATATTTGGACCTAAAACAGCCAATGCTGTAAAAGAACTTCAGAAAAAAGCAGGGCTTTCCCCAACAGGTGTATTTGACAAGAACACGTACAATGCCCTTTTAAAAATGATAGACAGCTTAAATAACAAAGATGCTATCCTTGAAAAAGCTTTGGAGCTTTTGAGAAACATGTAGGAGTGATGCGCATTTGAAAATACTGCTTGCACCGGATTCTTTCAAAGGAAGTTTATCTTCAAAAGAAGTATGCCATGCTATGGAAAATGGCATAAAAAGAGTTATTGACGCAGAAATAATATCTATTCCAATTGCAGATGGAGGAGAAGGAACAGTTGAAGCACTAGTTTACGCTGTGGGAGGAGAGATAATAAGATCAGATGTCACTGGTCCTTTAGGGGAAAAGGTTGAGGCTTTTTACGGGATTTTGAAAGATGGCACAGCTGTCATTGAAATGGCTGCCTGTGCCGGTTTATACCTTATTCCTGAAGAAAAGAGAAACCCCCTAAAGACGACAACTTACGGAGTGGGAGAGCTTATAAAACTTGCTTTGGACAGAGGGTGTCGCAAATTCATAATAGGAATAGGCGGAAGTGCCACAAATGACGGCGGAGTTGGAATGGCTCAGGCACTGGGAGTAAAATTTTTAGATAAAGATGGCAATGAAATAGGATTTGGAGGGGGAGAGCTATATAAAATTGAAAAGATAGACATAAGCTCTATCGATAAAAGAATATATGAAAGTGAATTTATTGTGGCATCAGATGTTGACAATCCCTTGTGCGGTGAAAAAGGGGCATCTTATGTTTATGGTCCTCAAAAAGGCGCAACGCCTGAGATGATAAAAATACTAGATGAAAACTTAAAACACTTAGCTTATGTGACTAAAAAAGTTATTGATAAGGACTACTCAGAAGTGCCCGGAGCAGGAGCTGCGGGAGGGTTAGGCTTTGGTTTAATGGCTTTCTTAGGTGCCAAATTAAAAAGAGGGATTGAAATAATAATAGAAACTACTCGATTGGAAGAAAAAATAAAAGAAGTGGACTTAGTCATAACAGGAGAAGGCAATACAGACTTTCAGACAGCCTTTGGGAAGGCTCCAGCAGGCATTGCCAAATTGGCGAAAAAATACGGTAAGCCTGTGATTATCCTCTCAGGCGGTTTAGGGAAAGACTATAAAAGTTTGTATGACATAGGCGTAACTGCTCTTTTTAGTATAACTAATAAACCCATGTCTCTAGAAGAAGCTATGGAAAGCGCTTATCAGCTCATATCGGACAGAATGGAAGACATCATAAGAGTTTTCCTTGCTTCAATAAAGAGGTAAATTACATTATTAAAACTAAAACTTCTGTTTATCATCTAAAAAGGTCACAGTCAAAACCTGTGGCCTTTTTAATTTTTGTAAAATGCAGGGAATCCTGCACGCCAAAAAATTAATAAATAAAAAATTTTAATTTTCCAAAGAAGGAAAATCATGATTTGTGTAGAATAATATTGAATATGAAACGACTCTTTACCCCCGCATTTTATGAATTTCAAGCCTTATAAGAAGAATAGCAGGCATAATTGGAAGTTTATTTATTATAATATAAATAAAACATTTCTAGCTGAATTTCTTTAAAACATCAATTAATAATATTAAAATTTAACTCAAAGAAACATGAAATAAGCGATAAGACCTAGAAATGTGAAAAAGGAGGTGGAAGAATAAGAGCTTGAAGAAGTAAAATCATTTTATGATAGTTTAGAAGAAAAAGGGGGATTAGTGTGAAAAGATTAATAGTATTTTTTATAGCCTTTGCATTACTCTTTACTTTTGCTGTACCGCAACTTGGATTTGGTAATACATTAAAATCCGAAGAACTTCCTTTTACTGTTGTTTTTGTAAATGAAACATTGCCAAATGATGCTTCAAAGATTATTAAAGAACTTGGAGGGCAAGTTATTTACGAAATTCCGGAAATCGGAGTATTACAGGTAAAGGCTCCCGGATCTTTTGTGAAAAAGGCGGTGAAACATCCTTCAATTTTAGTAGTTACTCCCTCACTGGTAACAGAATTACCAGAGATAAAAAATATTCCTTTAGAAATGGACGGTATTAATCTAGAAAAAGCTTTATATTACAATATGTATCAGTGGGATATAAAGCGAGTTACAAATAATGGCAAAAGTTTTGAATTGGGTACAGGCAATCATGAAATAGTGGTAGGGATTATCGATTCCGGTATTGATTTAAATCATCCAGATATACAAGCTAATTTGCTTCCGGGGTCAAAAAATTTCGTGCCAAAAGGTGGCATCTACGGGGTTGACCTTTCGGAAACGGGTGATTTGTATGATGTACAGGATAGAAATGGCCATGGAACACATGTAGCTGGAAACATCGCTGGAAACGGAGCGATTTTAGGAGTGGCGCCTGATGTCGGAATCAGAGCTTATCGCGTTTTTGGTGCAGAAGGCGGAGCTTATAACGTCTGGATTATCAAGGCTTTAATTGCTGCAGCAAATGACGGGGTTAAAGTTATTAATATGAGCCTTGGCGGAATATACGTAAAAGGGCAGGTTTGGTGGACTGACCCTGATACAGGTGAAAGGATAAAGCTTGGAAATGATGTTGCGGATTATGTGGCTTACATGAGGGCAGCCAAATATGTTGAAAAGAAAGGGGCATTAATTGTTGCTGCAGCAGGTAATGATGGATTAAATGCTACAAATAGAAAAGAAGTTGTAGACTATGCAAATGAAAAATACGGTCCATATGGATATGAATTCAAAGGTTCAGGTTTTTATACGCCAGCTTCTCTGCCAAATGTTGTAACTGTATCTGCTACAGGCCCCAATGACGAACTAGCCATGTATTCCAACTACGGAGCTGGCTTTGTGGATGTAGCTGCGCCGGGTGGTAATTTAGAATTATATTACAAATATCTGAATGAAGGCAGATTTGATGAATACATAAATCAACGCTTGTACACCAAGGAATTTAATTTAAGCTCTGTGCCGATTGTTCAGTATCAGTACAATGACAAAGGTCAAATAATAGGGTATACTTATGTAAGGCCCGGATATAGCTGGTATGTTGGTACTTCAATGGCAACTCCAAAGGCTTCTGCAGTGGCGGCGTTGCTTTTTGCTAAACATAAAAATGCAAGTCCTTCACAAGTGAAAATTATGCTGCAAAATTCCGCTGAAAAGATTAGGAAGCCAGGGAAAGATATATATTTTGGATATGGCCTTGTTAATGCCTATAGGGCACTGACAATGTATTAATTTAATAACAGTCTGGCAGCTCCTTAAGACACTGTCTTAAGGAGCTGTTTATATTTAAGACTTTTGTCCTCACTTCACGGACACATGTATTTTTCACTTGCATTTTCCACTTCATTGATTTATCATATTAAATATACATCAAGTGGCGAGGAGTGAGAAAATGGAAGATATGCTACTTATGACGCCGGGACCGACAATGGTGCCAGAAGAAGTGAAGAGAATTGCAGGTATGCAGCCTTTTCATCACAGGACAGAAGAATTTTATCAATTATTTTCTAGACTTAATGAAAATTTAAAGAAAATATTTCAGACAAAAAATGAAGTTATAACTTTAACCTCCTCAGGAACAGGTGGAATGGAAGCGGCTGTGGCCAACCTTTTTTCCGCAGGAGACAAAGTTTTAATTGCAAGTATAGGATATTTTGGAGAGAGATTTTATGATATAGCTAAAGCCTATGGACTTGATGCAGAAATTTATGACTTTGGCTGGGGAAATGCAGTAGATTTAGATATATTGGAAGATAAACTTAAAAAAGGGAATTACAAAGCCCTTTTAGTTACACACAATGAGACCTCAACAGGAGTGACAAATGATGTAGAAAATATAGCAAAAATCGCAAATAGGTACAATGTTCCCGTGATAGTAGATGCGGTAAGTTCATTGGGGGGAATACCACTTAAAATGGACGAATGGGGTATTGACGCTGTCATTACTTGCTCCCAGAAATGCTTAATGTCACCCCCTGGCTTGAGTTTCATCGCCTTAAGTGATAGAGCATGGGAAATGACTAAAACATCCAATCTTCCAAAATACTATTTTGACCTTAGAAAAGCGAGAGAAGGAGTATTAAAGCCTGAGCCTGATACGCCTGCTACTCCTGCCGTATCCACAATAATGGCTGTAGCAAAGGCGACAGATATGCTTTTAGAAAAAGGATTAGATAATGTATACAAAAAACAATCCGAGTATGGCAAAAAAGTGAGAAAATATGTAAAGGAATTGGGTTTAGACCTGCTTCCTAAGGAAGAGGTAGCTTCTGATTTAATTACTGCTATAAAAGTTCCAGAAAAGTACAAAGCATCAGATATAATAAACTATATGAAGGAGAAGCACAGAGTTTTAATCACAGGAGGACAGGGGCCTTTAAAAGGCAAGATTATTAGAATTGGCCACATGGGTTATCTGACAGATGAAATGTTAGATAAAGCATTATATGCCCTAAAAGATGCCATATTCTCACTGTGAATTGAAGAAAGGGGAGGGAAAGGATTTTGAAAATAATTGTCACAGAAAAAATCTCAGAAAATGGTATCGATTATCTTAAAAAATACGCTGATGTTGACGTAAAGACCAATATTTCCAGAGAAGAGCTTTTAGAGGTTATAAAAGATTACGACGCCATAATAGTTAGAAGTGCCACCAGAGTAGATAGAGAACTTATAGAAAAGGGAGAGAAACTGAAAGTCATAGGCAGAGCTGGTAATGGTGTTGACAATATTGATGTTGAAGCGGCGACTCAAAGAGGCATTCTGGTTGTAAATACTCCTGCAGGGAATACTATTGCCGCTGCTGAGCTCACTATTGGCCTTATGCTTGCCATTGCCAGAAATATACCACAGGCATACCATGCAGTTTTAAACGGAGATTTCAGAAGGGACAGGTTTAAAGGAGTAGAGCTAAACGGTAAAACTGTTGGTATAATAGGATTAGGTAGAATTGGTTCTTTGGTTGCATCTCGCCTTGCGGCTTTCAATATGAGAGTGATTGCCTATGACCCCTACATGCCAGATGAGAGATTTGAAAAGTGCGGTGTCAAGAGAGTTACATTGGATGAGTTATTAGAGCAATCGGATTTTATAACTATCCATATCCCTAAAACTGAAGAGACAAAAAGAATGATAGGAGAAAAAGAATTTAAAAAAATGAAAAAAGGTGTGAGAATAGTAAATGCTGCAAGAGGTGGCATTATAGACGAAAAAGCGCTTTACAACGCCATAAAAGAAGGCATAGTGGCAGCTGCGGGGCTGGATGTTTTAGAAGTAGAGCCAAAGTATAATGTGGAGCATCAGGATTTTCACAATCCTTTGTTAGAACTTCCCAATGTGGTTTTTACTCCTCATTTAGGGGCTTCTACTTATGAGGCGCAGGAAAATATCAGCATAGCAATTGCGCAGGAAGTTATATCAGCGTTAAATGGCAATCTCTATGGCAACATAGTAAATCTTCCCGGACTTAAATCAGATGAATTTTCTCAGTTAAAACCTTACATGAAATTGGCAGAAGTGCTGGGAGCCCTTTATTACCAGATAAATGAAACACCTGCAAAATTAATTGAAGTCATATACAGAGGAGAAATTGCAAAGAGTAATACAGAAATTGTTACATTGCATGCCATCAAAGGCTTTTTAAAGCCTATATTAGAAGAAGATGTGAGCATTGTGAATGCAAAGTTAAGAGCAAAAGAGATGGGCATAGAGATTGTAGAGGGGAAAATTGAAGAGATAGACCACTATTCAAGCCTTGTCATTTTAAAAATTACAGATACTAATGGCAAAAGGACACAATTTGCTGGGACAACATACGGAGAAGAATTGAGAATTGTGGAGTATATGGGGCACAAAGTGAATTTTGAGCCCACAGAGTACATGCTTTTTGTCAAGAATAAAGACGTGCCGGGAGTTATAGGCCACATAGGAAATGTATTAGGAGATTTTGGCATAAACATCTCTACTATGCAGGTAAGCCCCAATAAAAATGACGGTACGGCTCTTATGCTTGTAAGCACCGATAAAGAAATTCCAGAGGAGGCCGTGGAATCCTTAAACAAACTAAATAGCATAATTAAAGCAAAAGCGGTAAAAGGGTTGGTGTGAAAATACTTGTAGCCTTTTTGAAATATTGGAATAATGATATAATAAAAGTATAGGATTAAAATAATCTTGGGTTAAGGTGATATCAATGAGCAATAGCTACATGGTAAAAAAACTTAATGAGGTAATTAAGTCATTGAATGAACGTGAATTATCTGAGGTAATTGATTTTGCTGAATATCTTAAAGAAAAAAAGAAAAAGGAACTTTTAAAAAGGTTTAATGAATGGGAAAAAGGACTCGATTTAGAAGAAATTAACATAGAGGAAGAAAAAATGTTAGAACAATTGAATGAGGATGAGGAAAATTATGTAACACTTGAGGAAACGAAAAGAATACTGGGGATAGATGACAATGAAGTTTGAGTACAGAATTATCGTAAATAAGAAAGTATTAAAAGAATTAGAAAAACATGATAGAAAAACTGTCGAAAGAGTTATTAAAGCTATAGAAAAATTACCGTTTGAAGGTGATGTTAAAAAATTAAAAACTTCTAAAAAAGAAAAATTATACAGACTAAGGGTAGGAGATTATAGGATAATTTTTGAAATTGATAACGAAAATTTTGTAATTAAAATAAAAGATTTTAATTCAAGAGGGGATGTGTACAAATAATAAAGGAGCAAGGTTATTCTTGCTCCTTTAAATATTGTAAGGTATTCTTTTTCTCCCCTCAAAATAATAAAGTCTCTTTATGCCGAATTCTTTTACATAGTTATAGGCTTTTTCAAATTCATATCCCACATGTTCAGGATAGTGGGCATCGGAATTTACCACTACAGGAATACTGTATTTCTTAATCATCGCCATTATCTCTTTTGAAGGATAAATTTCTCCAACAGGTTTTCTCAATCCAGCAGTTGAAACCTCAATCACTATGCCAGTCTTAGAAATTTCTTCAATATTTCTTTCTATCTTTTCAAAAACTTTATAATTGGGTCTAAATCCAAAAATTTTCACGAGGTCAATGTGCCCTATTATATCAAAAAGTCCTGTCTTGGCCATTTTCTCAATTATATTAAAATATTCCAGATATACTTCATCAACATCTCTCCTGTGCCATTCCTCTATTGATTCTTCAAGGTCTATTCCCCAATCGTCAATCCAGTGAACAGAGCCTATTATAAAGTCCCAGGGATAAGGATTTAAAAATTCCTTTATTTCTTTTTCCTTTCCCGGAAAATAATCGGCTTCAATTCCCAGTTTCACAGGTAATCCTATTTGTTTTGCTTCTTTGATAAGTTCCACGTAATCTTCAATACTTTGGTCCATGTAAGTCTTTACCCACTCTGTTCTAAATCCATTGCTTTTGTATACTTCAAAACCTTCTTTGAATCTATGTCCGTGTTCAGATATGCCTATTTCTTTTAAACCTTTTTTTAGCCCTTGATTTACAAATTCTTTAAGCCACTCAATAGTAAATGGTCCATTTTCTATATGTACATGGTAATCTGCTGCCATAATACCACATCCTTTCTCACATCTTTAGTGCCATTATAATATTTTGAAAAAAGGAAATCAATTTGTGGTATAATAAAATAAATCGATCTCCTCTTTACTTTTCCACCCAAATCCTATATAATTAGAGAGTATGTATGGGTTATGAGGTGTCTTTCGATGGATAAAGATAAAGTT
This sequence comes from Caldanaerobacter sp., assembly GCF_049701115.1. NCBI lineage: Bacteria > Bacillati > Bacillota > Clostridia > Thermoanaerobacterales > Thermoanaerobacteraceae > Caldanaerobacter > Caldanaerobacter sp. The sequence goes on from NZ_JBNATX010000045.1 coordinate 9,108, forward strand.
TTAAAACAGAAAAGCGTACTAAAAATTTTTTATTAAAGGGGTACAAGTCTCTATTTTTCTCAAAAATAGAGATTTTTTTATGCGTTAAAAAAGCTAAAAAATCCTTATCAAAAAACGATATACTCATCAAGAGGTGAAAAAAGATGGCAAAGTATATTTTTGTAACAGGAGGAGTAGTTTCCTCTTTAGGTAAAGGCATAACTGCTGCATCGTTAGGAAGGCTACTAAAAAGCCGTGGATTTTCTGTTGCCATGCAGAAGTTTGACCCCTATATAAACATAGACCCTGGAACAATGAGTCCTTATCAGCATGGAGAAGTATTTGTGACAGAAGACGGCGCAGAAACGGATTTAGATTTGGGACATTATGAAAGATTCATAGATGTGAATCTCACAAAAAACAGCAATGTCACTGCAGGCAAAATATACTGGTCTGTAATCACAAAGGAAAGAAAGGGAGAATATCTTGGGGCTACCGTTCAGGTAATCCCCCATATTACTGATGAGATAAAAGAGAGGGTATATAGAGTATCAAAAGAAAAAAATGTAGATGTGGTTATAACAGAAATTGGAGGAACGGTGGGGGACATAGAAAGCCTTCCTTTCCTGGAAGCAATAAGGCAGGTGGCTATTGAACAGGGAAGAGAAAATGTCATGTTCATACACGTAACCCTTGTTCCGCATCTGGGCAACACAGGAGAACTTAAAACAAAGCCTACACAGCACAGTGTAAAAGAACTAAGGTCTATAGGTATACAACCGGACATGATAGTCTGCAGGACTGAGCTTCCTCTTCCTCAAGAGCTGAGAGAAAAAATCGCTCTATTCTGCAATGTGAGTGTAGAAGCGGTCATTGAAAATAGAGATGTAGAGTCGATCTATCAGGTTCCTCTGGAACTTGAGAGGCAGAAAGTGGATGAATATGTGATCAAGAGGCTTAATCTTCCTCCTGGCAAGTCAGACCTTAAAGAGTGGAGAGAATACGTTGAAAAAGAGAAAAATCCCGAGCATCAGGTAGAGGTAGCGCTTGTAGGTAAATATGTTGATTTACATGACGCATATATAAGCGTTGTAGAAGCTTTAAAACATGCAGGTGTTTATCACAAAACAGCCGTCAACATCCGGTGGGTTAATGCAGAAAAAGTAAATGACAAAACAGTTGATGAACTCTTAAAAGGGGCAGATGGAGTACTCGTTCCCGGTGGTTTTGGAGACAGGGGGATAGAAGGGAAGATAAGGGCTATTCAGTACGCAAGGGAGAATAAGATTCCCTATCTGGGACTTTGTCTCGGAATGCAGTGCGCGGTCATAGAATTTGCAAGGAATGTGGCAGGGTTAAAAGGAGCTAATTCCACCGAATTTGACCCCAATACTCTTCATCCAGTGATTGACCTCATGCCCGAACAAAAAGACATAGATGAAAAAGGCGGGACAATGAGACTGGGAGTATACCCTTGTAAAGTTGTTGAAGGCACAAAGGCTTATGAAGCATACAAAGATGAACTGGTATATGAAAGGCACAGACACAGATATGAATTTAACAACCAGTACAGAGAACTTTTAACCTCAAAAGGGCTTGTAATCTCAGGCCTTTCTCCAGATGAGAGGCTTGTTGAAATAGTAGAGCTAAAAGACCACCCTTATTTCGTGGCAACCCAATTTCATCCAGAGTTTAAATCAAGGCCTTTAAAACCCCACCCTCTTTTCAGAGATTTTGTAAAGGCAATGCTTAACTTAAAAATAAATAAAGAGTAAAGGCTGGACTCCCCAGCCTTTAAATTTTCTGCTCCAGTATTTTCCATTAAA
>NZ_JBNATX010000046.1:0-10002 GCF_049701115.1 Caldanaerobacter sp.
TTGCAACTCCGGAGCATTAACACAAAATGCCACTTAAATTTAATATAGGTTTTGTCAACAAACTGAGCCCCCAACAAACGTTGGGGACCTTCCTTTATTTCACGAGAGGATAAAGCTCTTTTCTTGAATAGTGGGTGTGCAGAAGTTCGTGAGATTTCTCGCTCAAAGGATGACCCAGGAATTCCTCGTAAAGCCTCTTTATCGCCGGGTTCTCGTGGGACTTTCTTATAGGCAGGTTTTTGTCTATCTCGTAAATTGCCTTTGCCCTTAATTTCTTGACTTCTTCCATCTCGTTAGGATTGTGGATTGGCTGTCCTCCGCCCATTATACAGCCACCTGGACATCCCATCACTTCTATGAAGTGATACTCGACTTCTCCTGCCTTTACTTTGTCAAGAAGCTTTTTAGCATTTCCTGTTCCATTAGCAATAGCAATTCTTATATCCATTCCATCAATTGTTATTGTAGCTTCTCTCACACCTTCTAGACCTCTTACCTCTTCAAAATCTATCTTCCCTATATCTCTTCCCTCCACAATTTCAGCGACAGTCCTTAATGCTGCCTCCATGACACCACCTGTAGCACCAAATATGGCACCTGCTCCTGTAGACATACCTAAAGGCTCATCAAATTCTTCGTCTTTTAAGTTCACAAAATCAATCCCCATCTCTTTTATCATTCTTGCAAGCTCTCTTGTGGTGAGTACCGCATCCACATCTTTTATTCCATTTCTTATCATCTCTTCCCTTTCAATTTCAAGCTTCTTCGCTGTGCATGGCATTATTGACACCACAAATACATCTTTAGGGTCAAGACCTTTTTTCTCCGCATAGTAGCTCTTTACCAGTGCTCCCATCATCATGTGCGGAGATTTGCAGGTAGAAAGATTATCTAAAAACTCTGGGTAGTACTTTTCACAGAAAGCTATCCATCCGGGGCTGCAGGAGGTTATCATAGGAAGCTTTCCGCCATGCTTTATTCTCTCTAAAAGTTCAGAACCCTCTTCCATTATTGTCAGGTCTGCTGCAAAGTTTGTATCAAATACCGCATCAAACCCCATCCTTTTCAGTGCTGCCGCCATCTTCCCTGTGACAATGGTACCAATAGGCATTCCAAACTCTTCTCCTAATGCTACCCTTACGGCTGGAGCAGTCTGAGCTACCACATATTTTTTGTCATCTGCCAGAGCTTCATAAACCCTCTTTGTATGGTCTTTTTCGTATATAGCTCCGACAGGACATACCATTATACACTGACCACAGCTAATGCAAGGAGAATCCTTTAAACTTCTTCCAAAAGATGGAGCTACCATTGTTTTAAATCCTCTGTTAACCATTCCAATAGCAAATACATTCTGAACTTCTGAACATACTGCCACACATCTTCTGCAGAGCACACACTTGTTTGGGTCTCTCACAACTGCAGGGGAATCATCATCTATAGGATATCTTATATTTTCCCCTTCAAACCTTATTTCATCTACCCCAAGCCTTTTAGCAAGATTTTGCAATTCACAATTAGTGCTTCTTACACAGGTTAAACAGCTTCTATCATGATTTGACAGTATGAGTTCAAGATTTAGCCTACGAGCTTCCCTTATCTTTGGAGTATTGGTATAAACCTTCATTCCATCAAACACGGGGTATGTGCAAGAAGTTTGTAAATTCCTTACCCCCTCTATCTCTACTAGACATATACGACAAGCCCCAATTTGATTTATCTCTTTCAAATAGCAAAGAGTAGGTATGTCTACACCAGCTTCTTTTGCCGCTTCCAGTACCGTATAGTGGGAAGGTACTTCCACAGTTATACCATCTATTGTAACGCGAACTTTGTCCATCTCTCTACACTCCTTCCTTTTCTATTTTCTGTATATTGCACCAAACGGACACTTATCAATACATGTTCCGCACTTAATACACTTCTCCTGGTCAATCACATAAGGTGTCTTTGGCTTACCAGAAATAGCTCCGACAGGACAATTCTTTGCACAAATTCCACAGGCTTTGCACTTTTCAGGATCTATAACAAAGCTTAAAAGTGCTGTACATACTCCTGCAGGACATCTTTTCTCCTTTACATGAGCTTCATACTCATGTCTAAAGTATCTAAGAGTAGAAAGTACCGGATTCGGTGCAGTCTGCCCCAAACCACATAAAGCCGTGGCTTTTATGGTCTTTGCCAGTTCTTCTAACTTTTCAATATCTCCTTCTTCTCCTTTTCCAGAAGTTATTTTTTCCAGAAGCTCCAGCATTCTCTTTGTACCAATTCTGCAAGGAGCACACTTGCCACAGGATTCATCGACAGTAAATTCAAGGAAGAACTTCGCCACATTGACCATACATGTGTCTTCATCCATCACAACAAGTCCACCAGAACCCATCATCGCACCTGCACTGGTCAAAGAATCATAATCAATCGGGGTATCTAAAAGCTCTGCCGGTATACAGCCGCCTGAAGGTCCTCCTATTTGAACGGCTTTAAATTTCTTTCCTCCGGGTATTCCTCCTCCTATTTCATATATAATTTCTCTTAAAGTTGTACCCATAGGCACTTCGATGAGTCCGGTGTTATTCACTTTTCCAGTAAGAGCAAATACCTTTGTCCCCTTAGATTTTTCTGTCCCAATGCTTGCAAACCATTCTCCTCCATTTAGTATGATAAGAGGAATATTTGCAAAAGTCTCCACATTGTTTATAATCGTAGGTTTTCCCCATACACCCTTGACCGCTGGGTAGGGGGGTCTTGGCCTTGGTTCTCCTCTTTTACCCATTACAGAATTTAAAAGGGCTGTTTCCTCGCCGCAGACAAAAGCTCCGGCTCCAAGCCTTATTTCAATGTCAAAATCAAACCCTGTACCAAATATATCTTTGCCCAAAAGTCCGTACTCTCTAGCCTGTTCAATGGCAATCCTAAGTCTTTTCACAGCCAAAGGATACTCTGCCCTCACATAGATATATCCATGGTTTGCCCCAATTGCATATCCAGCTATTGCCATTGCTTCTAAAACACTGTGAGGGTCTCCTTCAAGTATGCTTCTATCCATGAAGGCTCCAGGGTCCCCTTCATCAGCATTGCATACAACATATTTGGGAGTCTCCTTCTGCTTGTAGGCAAATTCCCATTTAAGACCCGTAGGGAATCCTCCACCGCCTCTTCCTCTTAGTCCAGATTTTTTAACCTCCTCAATTACTTGCTCAGGAGTCATCTCTGTTAAAGCTTTCGCAAGTGCTTTATATCCATCAAAAGCAATAGCTTCTCTTATATCTTCGGGATTTATCACACCACAATTTCTAAGAGCAATTCTTCTCTGTTTTCTAAAGAAAGGCGTTTCCTCCAACGGCTTTATAGCCTTTTCTTCTAAGCTCTCACCGTAGATGTACTTTCTTACAGGTCTTCCTTTCAGAAGGTGTTCCTCTATAATTTCAGGCACATATTCTGGCTTCATTCTGCTATAAAAAACCCCTTCTGGGTAGACTACTACAACAGGCCCCAACTCACAAAGACCAAAGCATCCTGTCCTGACGATAAGGATTTCTTTATCAAGACCTGCTTTTTTTATCTCCTCCATAAAACGCGCAGCTACCTCATCAGAGCCCGATGAAGTGCAACCAGTTCCACCGCATACCATTACATGAGATCTATAAAGCATCTACTATCCCTCCTCTTACTCGTAATTTTCTATAGTCCATTCCCTAATTGGATGGCCATTTATCACGTGTTCTACGACTATCTGCCTTGCCTTTTTCTCATCTACTTTCACATAGGTGACCTTATCTTGTCCTGGCAAATATACATCTACAATTGGTTCCAGCTTGCACATACCTATACATCCCGTCTCTGTCACAATCACGTTTGTCACATTTCTCTTTGCCAGTTCATCCAAAATTGCCATCATGACCTGTCTTGCCCCCGCTGCAATGCCACATGTAGCCATTCCAACAGCAATTCTTACTCCTGTCCTGTCTTTCCTTAAATTTATCTTCTCAAGAGTCTCCTTCCTAATTCTTTCTAATTCCTCTAATGTCTTCATTTTTACACCTCCATTTCACCTTTCATTCCTTCTTCTATATAACTTCTTATCCACGAAAGCACCCTCACATCATTTAAATTTGCCTCTTTTAAAACTTCTCTTAGCTTTTTTGTGTCAAATTCAAACTCTTTATCGCCTTTTTTAAATCTATATACAATATCAACATCCGGTGCCGACATTATCAAAGATACAATAGTTGAAGCTATATCTCCTATGGGAATAAGGTTAACACTGGAAAGTTTAAAAGTCCCTTTTATTCTTGTTCCTTTCCCCTCTTCAGAAAAAATTTCAAAAGTGCCTTCACACTCCTCTGTTAGCTCTTTGAAAAATGGGATCCCCAGTCCAACTCTCCTTTCCTTTCGCGTTGTAACAAAAGGGCTTGTTACCTTTTCCAATAATTCCTTTTTCATCCCGCATCCATCGTCCTCAATAGAAACTGTTAGAAGGTCTTTATGAAGTTCCTCTTCTATCTTAATTTCAATATTTTTCGCTCCTGCCCTTATGCTGTTTTGAGCTAGATCAAGTATATAAAGAGCTAACTCTTTCATGGCCTTAAAATCTTACTCGAATTTTTTCAATATTTCTTCCACATCGTCAGGAGTAAGTCTTCCAAATACTTCTCCATTTATCATCATAACTGGTGCAAGTGCACAAGCACCAAGGCATCGAGTAGGTTCAAGAGAAAATTTACCATCTTCTGTAGTTTCTCCTACTTCTATACCAAGTTTTTCTTTAATCTTTTCCAGTAGCATAGCCGCTCCTCTAACATAGCAAGCAGTCCCCATACAAAGATTTATCTTGTACTTTCCAGAAGGTTTTAGGGTAAACCTTGAGTAAAAAGTAGCAATACCAAAAACCTCTGTCAGAGGTACTTGTAACTCCTGACAAATGTAAAGTTGTACCTCTATAGGTAAATACCCAAAAATCTCTTGTGCCTCATTCATAATTGCAATAAGTGCACCTTTCATTTTTTTGTAGTCTTCCAAAGACTTTTTAAATTTTTCTACTTTCTCTCTACCAAACTTCTCAACAAGCTTATCCTCTAGGGTGACTTCCTTCACGTTCTGCATATTTTTCCCTCCCCGGATCAAATATTTCATTCGATTTTAATACAACTGTTTTTAATTCAATCTTCGTTAATATTATATCATATTTTTATTAATTTTTTAACAAACATTTATAAAAAAATTTTTATTTTCTGATAATCCCAAGTATTTTGGTAGAGTTACAAAAAAATTAGTAGCCACAAAGCCATTCTATCACGCTTTTTAATGACAACTCGCATGGTAGGAATTGTTCCCTTTCAGAAATATATCCAAGAGAATGAGCATCAGAAGAGCTTATTATCCTGTATTTCTGACATTCTGGGTGTTCTTTTAAAAAAGTTCTTCTGTCCACTCCTTTAGATATTTCAATAGTCTTTAAATTTTCTATATTAGGAATAAACCCAAGATTGGCAATAATACTGTAACTTCCCCTATCCACATGGGCCGGGACTGCCGCCCCCCTCCCCTCCATATACAAAAAAATTTCCTTTAAAGTAAAATTAGTAGATACTAACAGTAAATTTTCTACTTCTTCTACTATATTATCATTTTCATCCATAACCAATTGACTGCCAAAGATTGTTTTTGTATTTTTTATTTTTGGCATATTTTTGTTAATAATTTCACTAAATTTAACGCACTCCTCTACAGAATAAAAATAACACAACACATGTACTTCTTCCTTTGTCTCCACCTCTATTCCGGGCACAACCAGTAGTCCTTTTTTTCTGGCTACCTTATGGACAGCCTCGACATTCAACGCAGAATTGTGGTCTGTTACTGCAATCACATCGAGTCCCTTTAGTAATGCCATATTGACTATATTGTTTGGCGTCATATCATCAGAAGCACAGGGAGATAAACAGGTATGAATGTGAAGGTCATAATAGATCCTCATTTCATCATCTCGTACAGCTTTACTGCCGCTTCATACGAGGTACCCATAAAACTTAAAACAGGAACCCCTTCCTCATCTGCCTTTTTTCTTGCATCCTCGTCTAATTTTAAATTTTCTGGTAAGATCACGCAGCTTATTTCAGAAAGAAGAGCAACAGCTATCACATTTATATGGCTTTGGATAGTTATCCACGCATCATTCGGTTTTGCATGGAACATAACCCAGCTTAACAAGTCGCAGATATACACACCCTTAATCTCCCTCTCAAGCCCTTTTTCTCCAGCTATTAACGAAAACCCTTCGCTAAGAAGGTCTTTTACTCTAATTTCCATTTCTCTCTCCCCTTTTTATTTAGTAACAGGAAGTTTTTTACCTGCTAACTGGCTCAACTCTTCTGCCAAAGACTTTATTTTATCCTTCAAGATAAAAATACAATCATTCTCTGTAGCACAGCCCTTTACAATGTCTTCTGCTAAAGCCCTGCAACTTGGAGAACCGCAGGACCCACAATCCAGTCCGGGCAACATTTTATGGATCTTATCTATTTCCTTCATCATTTCCAGTGCCTTTGAAACATCTTTATCTAGTGTCATCACTTCTCTTTTTTCAATTTCCTTTGTCCATACAACTTCTTCAAAAGTGACAAGACCTTCATCCACTGGAGGCTGCTCCCTTTTTGGCAAACTTTCAGCCAACTTCCTTATTCTATTTTTAGCGACAAAAGGATTCTCAACTGTCAAAGGCCCTCCTATACATCCTCCTATACATGCTAGCCCTTCAAAAAAATCTAAATCGCTCAATTTCCCAAGTTCTATTTCTTCTAAAACATCAATGACATTGTGTATCCCGTCCACATATATGCTATTTTCTGTAAAAGTACCAAAAGCTTCTCCTCCTGAATTAGCCCACCCTACTCCTATCATAGTAGCTTTGCTCAAATCTCTTACGACAGTAGTTTTCGCTTTTTCAAGTATTTTACCATATATTTCTTTCATCGAAAAAGCTCCATCAATCTTTGATTTCTCTAAGCCTATCGGATTTCTTATGCTTGTCACTTTGGCTGCACAGGGAGATATAAAGAAAACTCCGATTTCTTCCTCTTTAAGCCCCGTCTTCTTTATTGCCTGCTTTTTCGCAATTATTGCAGCTGTGTCCATGGGAGAACATATATTGAGAAGATGGTCAATAAGAGATGGAAACCTAATCTGTATAAGCCTTACTACAGCAGGACATGCAGAAGAAATTACTGGTCTTTTTAAAATCCCTTTCTGTAAAGCCTCTCTTGTAAATTTAGAAACAATCTCTGCCGCATAAGCTACTTCAAACACCTCATCAAAACCAATGTCTAGAAGAGCGCTTAATATCTGGTTTATAGATAGATCTTTAAACTGCCCGTATAGAGAAGGAGCAGGAAGAGCAATTTTATACCTAAAATTTTTCATAATCTCCAAACTATCTGTAACAGCTAGTTTGGCATGATACGGGCAGACTCTTATACATTCTCCGCAGTCAATACATCTTTCATTTATAATCCTGGCCTTTCCTTCTCTTACCCTTATAGCCTCCGTGGGACACCTCTTTATGCAGTTGGTGCATCCTCTGCACCTGTCCTTATCTAAAGTCACAGAATGAAAATAGGTCATTTCATACACCTCTTAAAAGAAGATTTCTGTCACTATAACAGTCCCATCTTTACAGCTTTTTATATCCATAAAGTCCGAATTTGCTTTTATATTGGGAAGGCCCATACCCGCCCCAAATCCCATCTCCCTTATCTCTTCTGGAGCAGTGGAATAGCCTTCTTTCATAGCTAAATCTATATCCTCTATGCCAGGTCCCGTATCTTCAGCTATTATCCTTATCCTGTCCTCAAAAATCTCTATTTTGACAGTACCTCCATATGAATGAATTATAATATTCATTTCTGCTTCATAACAAACTATACAGCTTCTGCGCACAATATCGGGAGGAAGAGAAAGTTGTTTTAAAATCGACCTCAAATTTTTAGAAACTTCTCCTGCAGAATCAAAATCCCTTGCCTTTACCTCAAATTCCTTGGTGTAAAGCGCCATCTTCTTCACCACTTTTACAGGTAAGCCCATTAGAATATAAAAGTCCACAGGCAATATAGAGAGGATAACGAGTCTTCATAACTACAAGGCCTACTTTCTCTGCCTCCCTTATCACATCTTCTCCCGGGCTTTTTCCTCTCACAAAAATTATACATTTTATGTCCCCCACTATTTCGGCAGTCCTAACTACTTGAATATTAGTTAATCCTGTCAGTAATACTGCTTTTTCATCTCGAGAAGCTAAAACATCACTCATTAAATCCGCACCGCATGCAGTAAACACTTCCTCCTCTAATTTACTTTCCCCTACCAGAACCTCAGCCTGCAAAATCTCCTTTATTCTCTTGAGTTTCACGGTCTTCCGCACCTCTTTATTTCACAATATTCTCTAAATAATTGTTGTAATCTCTCCATGCCTCCCACAATAACTTCTGTAAAAACGAAAAAGTATTGCCGTCGTTTAAACTACTAGAAATTTCTATGATCTGTAAAGAAGATGACATCTCCTCAACGATACTGTCCACCTTTTCAGAAATGTCTTTTAAATCCTTCTCTTTAAATTCCCCTTTATCTTCTTTTATCGATTTTATCTCCTTATCTAATTCTTGTATATCATTAAAATTGATTCCTCCCTCAACGCTTTTAAGGGAAAGAAGAGAGACTTTTTGCAATATTTGCTGGAACTTTCCTAATTTATTAGTAAAATATTCTATTTCTGATGTTAAATTCTTGTCATATCTTACTTTTAAATAAGGAGCCTTTTTGGCATAAATTTCTGTAGAAATACCTTTAGAACTCATTAATCCTGCATACTCCATTGCTTCCTCTTTAGTCAGAAATATCCCTAAAACTACCCTGTATTTATCCTCCTCCTTTTCAATCAACGAAAAAACCTGTTTCAAAGCCAACATATTCTGACGATGCTTGGCTTCCTCATCTCCCCTTTGAATGCTTTCTATCACTTCAAAACCATCTACACCCTTTATCGTCAAATACTTAAAACTGCTTTCTTCATTTGCGAGAGACCTATCTACTGCATTTTGAGTTATAAAATAACCCGCTAATAGCGAAACAAGAGGAATTATAATGATAACTAAAAGTACCTCTAACATTGTTTCATTCTTCATTTGCATCTCTTCCTTCTGTTAAATCGTTATACTCCCTTTACACTTAATATTATACTATACTTTTTCTAAAAATCCTTTAAAAATTTCCTATAGGACTTTTTTACTATTTTTTGTTTAAAAAAGAGGTTTTTGATGTTTTTTTGTCGAATTATAAAATTGGGGTGAAATGAGATGTTTGATATCAACGCAATAAATAATATAATCGAACAAAAATTAAAGGAAATACAGGCCAGACTCCCAGCTAACATAAAAATATTCAACGAAAGTCCTAGTTTTCAAGAGATACTGCAAGACAAAATTAAAAATGTTGAACAAGCTCTACCAGATGAAATTGAAAATATAGTAAAACAGGCAAGCATTAAATACGGAATAGACGAAAATCTAATAAAGGCTGTCATAAAAACCGAATCTAACTTCAATCAATATGCCGTATCTCCTAAAGGAGCGATAGGACTCATGCAGCTCATGCCAACCACTGCTAAAGAATTAAATATACAGAATCCTTTTGACCCTGTGCAGAATATAGATGGGGGAGTTAGGTATCTAAAGAAACTTTTGGATATATATAAGGATGTGAGATTGGCTCTTGCAGCTTACAACGCAGGGCCTCAGGCAGTAGAAAAGTATCACGGTGTTCCCCCTTACCCAGAAACAATAAATTACATAAACAAAATTTTGAACGAATTATATAAATAGGGAGCCCTAAGGCTCCCCATCAGTTTGTTGACAAAGTGCTTCTTATTTAAGTGGCATTTTGTGTTAATGCTTGTAAGTTGCAAAGCGACTAAACTAAGGCTCACTTTTCGGGCTCCGGCGGGGTACCGGC
>NZ_JBNATX010000047.1:0-9955 GCF_049701115.1 Caldanaerobacter sp.
GTTTAGTCGCTTTGCAACTTACAAGCATTAACACAAAATGCCACTTAAATTAATATGGGTTTTGTCAACAGTCTAAAAGGTGCGAAAACGCACCTTAATCCTTTTCCCACCTGTCTTTTAATTTTTCCATCAGATATGGTAGGGTAGTATACTCTAACTCCTGAAGCGGCAATCTATGGGGTTCAAAGGGACCCAATGACCTCATGTAATCTGCTATCTCCAATGCTTTCTTTCTAGCACTATCAAAGGCCACATCCTTGAACAGGTCCTGTGGTCCTATTAGTTTACCTTCCTTTAACTGAAAACCTAAAGCACATACTCTTGGTGGACCGTCAAACCTCGTAGGAACTGCATCTTCCAGCGATACCGGCATCATAGGCCCGACATGGGAACCTCTCATCCATCCAGAAACCAGATGAGGATTAGCAAAAGCTTCTAAAACTTCTCCTACCGCGGGAAGACCACTCTGACACCTTACTATTAAGACGGGGTCATCTTTCCCTATGTATTTACCTGCCATTAAATTCATTCTTTGGGTAGAGGAAACAGCCGCTATCTCATTGTTTTTTGTATACACACGTCTTATACAATATCTGCCAGTGGCTCCAATGAAAACAAGCATATCGTAAATTTCTTCCGGGGTGTTAAAAATTATCTTCTTTCCTTCATACATATCGTAAACCTCAAACTTAAACCCTTGATGCATTGAAGGATCAATTATTAGTCCAGGAGTATTGAAAGGGTCAGCAAACATTTTATAAAGGGGCAAATTCCACGCTCCAGGCTCTGTTTTATCGGCAATAAATATAACAACAGGCTCACTTTTCCTCTCTTCAAATTCCATTTCTGCCACACCTGGTCCCATTCCCTTGATATTGCCGGAAAAAGAATCCTTTAGTAAGTCCTGTCCTGCACCATAAAGTTTCAATTCCTTCGCTTTTTCCGTACAAGCTAGAAAAGTATCCCAAGCCAATTTATGAATTTTTTCGCTGTCAACTCCTTCTCTGTGAGTCATAATAAGCTGTATGTCATCTCCAACCCTGGTAACATGATAATCAATTAGTATATCACTTTTTTCTTTTAGCATATTTCTTGCAATCTCTAAAAGGTCCGGATGGACATCCGTATGTCCTACACATCCACCTACATCCGCTTTGATAACTGATAACGTTATTTTGCTCATTTAAATCCCCCCTTAATTGTTATGCTACATTATATGATTAATGTTATACTTTTTACAACTATATTTTAAAATATTTAATCATATTTTTCAATAGTATGTCCTAATTTCCCCCTATGCATTTTAAAAATAGTTGAAGGAATTTTTGAAAGTTTGTCGAAATACTATTGAGGAGCAATAAAAACAACAAAGAAAGGGAGGATAAAAGTTGGGTGCCTATCTTACGCTAATTTACGGAGTTATAATTGTTGCAGCCCTTGTAATAATTGGTTTGATTAAATTTATATTTGCCCAGGATAAAGGCGATGAAAAAATGCAGCAAATCTCTGATGCAATAAAAGAAGGAGCAATGGCTTTCTTAAACAGGCAATATAAAACAATTGCATCTCTAGCTTTAATAGTAGCAGTCATAATCATTGTAGCTAATTACTACGGACACTTATCAGAAGGAAGTAGTAAAGCACTTAGTTTCGCGCTGCATGTAGGTTTTGCCTTTATCACTGGAGCATTTTGTTCCGCCCTGTCCGGTTATATAGGGATGTATATGGCGGTCAACTCGAATATAAGGGCTGCAGCTGGTGCAAGAACAGGTCTTAACAGAGCTCTTCAAATTGCCTTAAAGGGAGGAGCCGTCACAGGACTTGCTGTTACAGCTTTATCTTTATTTGGAGTCGCTACTCTATTTTTGACATACGGTGGCATGTCAGGACAAGATGATCTCATAAAGGAGGCTCCTTCTCTAATCGTCGGCTTTGGCTTTGGAGCTTCATTTGTAGCCTTGTTTGCCCAGCTGGGCGGTGGTATATACACAAAAGCTGCCGACGTAGGAGCTGACCTTGTAGGAAAAGTAGAAGCAGGAATTCCCGAAGATGACCCTAGAAATCCCGCGGTCATAGCGGACCTTGTGGGTGATAACGTAGGAGACTGTGCAGGAAGAGGTGCCGACTTATTTGAATCTACAGCCGCTGAAAATATAGGTGCAATGATATTGGGAGTCGGACTTTACCCGATCTTCGGCTGGAAAGGAATTTTATTCCCACTGGTAGCCCGTGCGATAGGCATAATTGCCTCTATAATAGGGATATTCTTTGTAAACACAAAAGACGAATCAAAAGACCCTATGCTGGCCTTAAATAAAGGTTATTTTGTAACAACCGTGGTAAACTTGATAGTTCTATTTTTCGCAGTAAAAGTAATGCTTTCAGGACATTTGCCCGATGGAAGCACTGTAAATTATTTGCTTCTTTACGGGGCAGTAGTAACAGGGGTAATCTTAAGTTATATTTTCGTCTTTTTAACCGACTACTACACTTCCGTCAACAAACGTCCTGTACAAGAAATAGCCAAAGCTTCTACCACAGGAGCAGCTACAAACATCATAACCGGTACATCCGTGGGCATGGAATCCACAGCTCTGCCCGTCATATTCATCTCAGCAGCAATATTTATAGCCTATAAGCTGGGAGAAATGGCAATACCTCATATAGGTACGGCAGGACTTTATGGCACAGCTATTGCTACAATGGGAATGCTGTCCACAACCGCATATATACTTGCCATGGATACCTTTGGTCCTATTACTGACAACGCTGGTGGAATCACTGAAATGTCAGGAGCCCCTGAAGAAATAAGAAGAGTTACGGATAGGTTAGACGCCTGCGGAAATACAACTAAGGCTTTGACAAAAGGTTATGCAATTGGATCTGCAGCTTTAGCTACTTTCCTGCTCTTTTCCGCTTACCTCGACGAGGTAAAGAAAATACTCGGCAAACCAATAGACTCATGGTTTCCAGTAGATATAGGAAAACCAGAAGTATTCATAGGTGCTTTTATAGGCGCCATGATAGTATATCTATTCAGTTCTACCGCTATAAGAGCTGTAGGAAAGGCTGCACAATATGTTATCCTAGAGGTAAGAAGGCAGTTTAAAGAAATACCGGGGATAATGGAAGGAACAGCAAAACCAGATTATGCTAGAGCAGTAGACATAGTAACAAAAGGCGCATTAAAAGAAATGGTGATCCCAGGCCTGATAGTCGTAATAACTCCTATACTTGTTGGCGTAATCTTAGGTAAAGAAGCAGCAGCAGCTTTTCTAATGATCGGTACAATTTCCGGTGTAATTCTCGCTCTTTATCTTAACAATGGCGGAGGAGCATGGGACAACGCCAAAAAGTTTATAGAATTAGGAAACTACGGAGGCAAAGGTTCAGACGCTCACAAGGCCAGCGTTGTAGGAGACACAGTCGGAGACCCCTTCAAAGATACTGCCGGCCCCTCTCTGCACGTTTTGATAAAACTCATAAGCACAATAACTCTGGTATTTGTAGCTTTGTTCCGATAAAAATTTTATAAAGGAAGTGATAAAATGGGATATAAAGAAGTTACTCCAAAAAGGCGTTTTATGGGGAGATTTCCGCACGGCAGCGACCTTCTTCAAGAGATCAATAAGGTCATAGCAGAAGAAAACATACTTTCTGGTGAGATCAGGATAATAGGTGCTGTAACAAATGCCGTCTTTGGATATTACGACTCCGAAAGCAAAAACTACATCTACATCACAAAAAACGAGCACATGGAGATATTAAACTGTATAGGAAACATATCTACGAAAGAAGGCAAGCCTTTTGCTCATGTTCACATAACCCTCGCAGATAAAAATGGTAACGCTTATGGAGGTCATTTAATGGAAGGGACAAAGGTATTTGCAGCCGAGTTTATAATTGTAGACTATGGAGATAACAAGTTAGAAAGGGTGTATGATGAAACTACGGGATTAACCCTTTGGGATTTATAATCCGGGCTTTTTGCCCGGTTTTTTAGTACCAAACTTCATAAAAAACGGTAAATAACTAAATATATCTATATTTGTATTGTACACCAATGTCTTTACAAGAGGGTTTTTCATTAAACCAATTAGCCTCTCTATATCTTCATTTGTCCCTGTATCCATCCTTTCTCTTATCTTTCTCAAATTATTTAACTTTTTTTGAAGGTTTAACACCTTTTCTTCATAGTTATAACCCTTTACAATAGAAAAAGAGCAGTAAAACGACGACATCATAGAATTTATCAGTCCAAATCCAAAGGCCGAATCCAAAAAACCTCCTGCATTGCCCACAAGATATACTTTACCTATACTTCTATGTCTTGGCATCCCTATCTCTAATTCTGATTCGAAGGTCTCCACCATACTAAAATTGATTTTTTCTTTAGAAAGAAACTCCTGCCACATGTTTTCAACCTCTTCTTTTAAAGAATAAGTAACTACCAGTACCAAAGAAGCTTTTTTAGGTCCCAGAGGCACAAGATATCCAAAACCAGAATTTGCATAACTTCTGTCAAACCATACATAAACTGTGTCAGGCTCAAAATTCCCTATAGCAATTCCCCCTTTTATGGATGCAGAGACTATATTTTCCCACTCCGTAATGCTTTTAGCCATCATGCTGTTACCTGTAGCTATAACTACATGATCGTATTCTTTCATCAAACTCTCATAATTAGCATTTATATTAAAAAAGATCTTTGAGGTCAGATTCTTTGCAATTTGATTTTCAACACTATTTTCTCCCTGTCCTCTCTCAAAAATATACCCCAGCTTCCCTTTTATTTCTACCTTGTTTTTAGGTGACTTTATCACAAGCCTCTTTAAAGTGGAAAGGGGTTGCAATGAAATACCCATTCTATTCATAATTTCAAGGGAGTCGTAAGGTCTCGTCATAAGGTTTAAAACAATCTCTCCATATGTAAACAGATTACCAATCCTGTGATTCCTTTCATACACATGACTGAATACACCATTTCTTTCTAAAAAATGAGCGCAAGAAAGACCCGCAATTCCTGCCCCTATTATCCCGACCTTCATTCTTTACACCTTCTTTCTTTCTTCATAAGGCTTGTTATACGATTTATTAAAAGTGTACTTCATGAAAAGAGAACCATATTTTATCGCATTAAAATTAGTATTGTATACCAGCTTTTTTATAGGTGGAAAGGTCAAAAACTTTATAAATTTATCTATGCTACTATTCTCCATCAAGTCCAATGCCTTCCTGAATTCCAGCATCTTCATATTAGCGTCCGCCAGAGGTTTTATGCTCTTTTCAAAATCTTTATTGAATATTATGCTCTCTGCAGCGATTATACCGCTCAAAATAGAATTAAAGGTGCCAAACCCTAAAAAGGGTTCTATTGCTCCTCCTGCATTACCAACAAATAAGAGGTTTTCATACTGATGAGGAAAGCAATTGCCCGAGTCATGGCTCAAATCCACAATATTTACAATATCCACTTTTAAACCCTCCACCTTCAAAAAAGCATCCCAATAATACTGGAGTTCTTCCTTTGATATGTAAGGTATTACCATTGCCAAAACAGCCCTTTTTTCATTGTAAGGTATAAGATATACATAGCCGCTCTTTGTATAGAGGTTATTTATCCACATAACAAGTGTATTTTTTTCAAAATCGCCCAAAACATTCGCTACCCTAACCCATGTACTAACCAGCTCATGCCAACACCCCAGGGATTTCGGAATCTGAGAACTCCCTGTCGCCACGACCACATAGTCATACTTTTCTTTTAATTTTCTATAATCCGCCTCTTCATTAAAATGTACAGGAAAAGTAAGCTTTTTATAAAGCTGGTTTTCTAACGAATCTTTATCCTGCCCTCTCAAAATCATGTACCCTAAATTATTTCCTGTCACAACTCCTTGCACACTTGGTCCCTTCATGATTATCTTTTTAATCATACCCATCGGTTTTATGTCTATTCCTTTTTTTTTCAAAAAAAGAAGGGGATCTTTAATAGGCCTGTTTATCACCTTTAAAAGGCCTGCTATGTGGTTAAAAAGCTCACCTATCCTATCCTTTCTTTCGAACACATCAGGAAATATACCATGATTTTGTAAAGTTATAGCTGCTGCAAGTCCTGAGGGACCTGCACCTATTATGGCAACCTTCATTCTAACTCATCCCCGGTCTTTTTAAAACTTTGTTATTTGGAATAGAAGGTCTGGATTCTAAAGCCTCTATTTCTATCTGAAGCAAAGATATAAACCTCATAACATCATCCCGCATCTGTGTAAAGAGTTGTCTTACGTAGGGATTAGGTATATTTACCACCGTCTCATTGTAAAAGGCCTGAAGATTTACAAGGTTTTTCAATATATCCTGTAAGATATCAAGAGAATCCTGTGATACGTTCTTTTTAACAACAGAGGGTATATTGAGTTCTTTTTCGGCTTTTTCAATGTCTTTATTATGATTTTTTGACATTATTTCCACTCTTTCTAACAACGCCCTTATAGAACTATCCACAACAGCTCCTTTAGAAGTCTTTATCTTACTTATAAGCCCTTTTTCCAGTTTTTTTGCCTCTTGAAGACTACTTAAAATCATTTCCTGTTGCGTTATTTTCTGCATACATCTCCCACCTTTTTAATTATGTTGTCTCAATTGAAATTTTTATATACCTGTTTAAAACTGAAAAACCGTGGAATATTAAGATTGAGGTGAAAGTAATGGGAAATATTGATGAAATGAAAATTTTAATGGAGGAATTGATAAAAAGCGAGAAAGAAAGGGAAATGGCCAATAAAGAAATGCAGGAGGTCCTTAAAAAATCTATCTCAGAAATAAAAGGCATCTTACTTTCCATAAAAAAATACATTGGAAGTGAAAATATAAAACTGCGTAGTTATACCGGAAAAACTTTTGAAACAGGAGAAGGAATAATTGTATTTGACAAAAGTATAGATGAAAAGATAATATTGAAATCGGACAGCAATTTTTATCACTACAAAGTGGAGGGTGAAGAACTTATTGCTACCCCAATATCCGATTTGGACCTTCATAATTATATTGCATACGATACCCTTTTTGAAACCGTGAAAAATGCCATAAAGCGGTGTATACAGAGAAATGAAGAAGAAATCAGGCTTTATAGAAGTACCACCTACAAAATAGAAAAATACAATGAAGAACTCAAAAAAATACTATCTTTAAAGGAGACTGTAGAGCAAAAAACGGATTTGTAACAAAATTGTAATCAAAAGTTAAGAATTTCTTAATAAATTTTATTTTTTTACGTGTTATATTGTATTTAGAACCTATAAAGGGGATGTGGAGAAATTGAAGGAAAAGCTATTCCAATATTTTACTTTATTCCTTGTATTTCTCACCATGGGAATAATGCTTTCAATACAAGTCAAGGCAGTCCAGAGCGGAGGAATAAAAACTCTCTCACCTGCTCCTTCTACAAGCATTGCAAGAGCAGAAGAACTGACACAGGAGCTAAAAAAGCTTCAAGAAGAAAAACAAAATCTCGAACAACAACTGTCAGAACTCACAAAGCGGTTTCAAGAATATGAAGAAGCTTCTTCAAAAAATGACACAGCTCTGAAGAATCTTCAAAAGGATGTTGAAAAATATAAAGCCCTCGCAGGATTTACCGACGTGGTAGGCCCTGGTGTAATAGTAACGGTAAGCGACAGTGATTTGCAGCCACGCGAAGGTGAAGACCCAAACCTCTACTTAGTCCATGACGAAGATCTCCTGAGAATTGTGAATGAGCTAAAGGCAGGAGGAGCAGAAGCAATTGCCATAAATGATCAGCGCATAACTGCATTCTCAGAAATAAGATGTGTAGGTCCAACCATCAATATAAACTCCACTAGATATGCTCCGCCTTATGTCATAAAAGCCATAGGAGACCCTAATACCCTTATGGCATCCCTAAAATTAAAAAATGGCATAATAGATACATTGGAATTTTATGGGATAAAAGTGCAGATAGAAACTTCGGATAAAGTAGTAGTTCCTGCTTATAACGAACCGGTAAAGCTTTTTTACGCCAAACCCGTAAATCATCAATAAAAGACAGGTCACTGGGTAAACCTGTCTTTTATTTTTTTAACTATTTGATTCTCCAGCATCACATACTTGCACAAGAGCTTTCCAGTAAAAGTGGAGCGCGAAGCTACAAACCTCATATTCCTCTTTTTCAAAGAAGTCCAGTTCTTCTTGTATTCCTCATCTCCTCTTAAAAAATCAAATATTTCATCTCCTTCTTCAATAGATTGCTTGATAGAAAGCCCCAGAGTAATATTCCCGACGCTTCTCTTTCCATATTCTATGTCATATCCACCTATATAGTAATACCTGACATTCCCTATGTGATAAGTCAAGAGGCTTGCCACAGTCTTCGCTCCATCTTTTAATTCAAATAAGCTCAGTTCACCTTTTAAAAACATGTCCTTTGCCACATCTTTATGAAAATCTCTTATTCTTTTGGAGTAAAAAACTCCCGGCATGTGCCTTTTTCTCCATCTTTTCTGGTGAAGCTCTATTAGGGTATCCATCGCTTTGCCTACCATATCATAATCTTTTACAACAGTAAAGCTCGCATCATAATCCTTGAAAAAACGCCTTATTTCATAATTCAAATTTCGCCTGAACTTTCCCTCTAAACTTTCAAGGTATTCCTCCCATGTATCAGGCAATTTTATATATGGGCACACATCCTGCACCTCATAATCATAGTAAAGATTGCTTCCCATCACGTACGGGAAAAATTCACTATTTTCTGGAATATGCTCTAAATCAAGCACTGTAAGAGAATCAATCTTTTTTTCTAAAAAATCCACAATAGCAGTATAAAACTGCTTTTCATATCCTTGACGTACGACAAAATCCAAATAATCGCTGTTTGCAGAGCCAATAAACTTGATTCTTTTAGCAAAAAGCCCTTTCTCAAAATAAGTTATCATAAAAGGAGCTATACCTATAGGTTTAGAACCTTCATAAACCACAATTATCTCCAAACTCTTTCCGTGTCCAAAATATTTCCACCAGTTCAAAACCCACTCGAAGCTATTAAAAGGATAAACCTTCGCTTCTTCTTCTAGCTCATGCCAAATATCTTCTATCTCTAAAAGTCCAGAAACATTGTTTATCCTTTCAATTGTCACGTGAGATACTTTTCTTTCATCCAAAGCACTACCCTCCAAACCACATATAAAAATATTATAAACCCTATCGTCGAAACGAAGTACACCCAGAGAGGTTGACTTTTTGTCAAAAAATCCACCTTTATGAGCTGTTTAGCCCCTAAATAAGAAATTCCAGTCCAAAAAGACGACCAAATCAAATCAGCAATAACAGAAAAAATCAGGTATACACTAAAATTCATTCTAGTAACCCCAGATGCCCAAATGGCAGGAGTTCGCGGAAGTCCCACCAATCTACCAAGAAGTACAGTAAAACCTCCATATTTCGCAAACCATTTATCCATAGCTTCCAAATCTTTTATAGTGATCTTCAGATATTTGCCATACTTTTCTACGACCGGTCTTCCTTTATAATATCCTACCAGATAGGCTATAACATTCCCGGTAACATTCCCTAAAGCCGCTACAAGCACTATCGCAATTAAATTCATTTGCCCTTTTACCGCAAGATATGCTGCTGCAAAAAACAAAATCTCAACAGGGCCAGGCAGTCCAGTTCCTTCATAGACTAGAACAAGAAAAAGCGCTATGTAGCCGTAATTCACCACCGCAGTGTATAAAAAAGATTGACTTTCCATGACTCCACCATCCGCTTTGGTTTTTCAGTCTTATTATATCACAAAAAAGTAAAACAGGACAATTTAGCCCTGCCAGACTGTTGACAAAATAAAGAAGTGGCATTTTGTGTGTAAATGCGACTTGTTGTCAAAGCGGTAACTAAACTTGGCGAACTTGAGAAGCGAAGGCGGGGCGAGCAAAGC